>JAITDF010000540.1 GCA_031282705.1 Opitutaceae bacterium
GGCAGCATTTAGCCGTGGGTTCCTCGCTTCGCCCGTCACCCACGGCTAAAGGCTGACGCCCCCGGGGCTGAAACACCGCTGCTCCGAGGCTTCACGGGCTCTCTACATAACTGATGTTACGCAGTCGGCAGATTTTGGTAGGGCGGTCTCGCCGCGACCGCCGCGAGCACCACGCGGAAAACGACGGTGGTCTCGGCGAGACCGCCCTACCAAAACTGGCCGCCGCGTAACATCAGCCACTAATTCCAGAACACTAATTCTCACTAACAAGGGAACTCCTGAAAATTCATTTAAAAAACCTCACTATATCAAGGCGGACTGCCTGACCGGTTCATGCCTTCAAAACGGTCGATGAATCAAAAAACATTATGAAACCACCCGCCATCCGTGCGCGCATTGTTGCGCTCCATTTGTTCATATTTTGCTGCCTGCCCGTCATCCGGGCGGAATTGCCGTCGCCGATGATGGGGAGGCAAAGCCAGAACGAAGGCATCCGGGCCGTGCCCGCGCCGGGCGCGGTCAAAATCGACGGCGACCTGTCGGACTGGGATTTCTCCGGGCGCATCTGGAGCTTCGCCGACATCGCCATCCGCGAACGCTATTCCGCCGAGACCGCCGCCATGTGGGACAAGGACTACTTGTATGTCGCGTTGAAATTCAACGACCCGACTCCGCTGGTGAACACCATCAACCCGGTTTTCGATTCGCAGATGGGATGGAAGGGTGATTGCATCCAGATGCGAATGTTCACCGACACCCCGTTGTGGCTCACGCTATGGTATTATTCCCCGGAAAAACGCGGCGCGGCCCTTTTCCAATACTGGAAGGATCCCGAAAACAACAAGGCGGGGCTGGACGGCACCCTCCTCATCGGGGAACCCGGCGCCGTCTCAATCGGTCAGGGGGTTGAAACCGCATACAAGCCCGACTCCGACGGGCGCGGTTATGCGCAGGAAATGCGCATCCCCTGGCGCATGATCTACAAGGCGGCCCCCGCCGTCGCCGCCGGCCTGACCTTCCGCATGGGATTGGAATTTTTCTGGGGGCTCGCCACTGAAAGCAACTGGCCGGTGCATCGTTACGCGGACAATCTCCAGCCGGGAAAAACGAGCCGCGAGTTTTTCTGGACCAGAAAAGAGGATTGGGGGGATGTGACGCTGCTGCCCCGCGGCAATGTTGAAAAACTCACCTATGTCTCCGACGAAGCCAAAATCGAGGGGACCATTCCCGTGCGCGCAACCCTCCCGCCCGGCGCGCGGGAATTTACCATTGTGATAGAAAACAAGGACGGCTCGCGGGTGCGCAATCTCGGCGCGCAGCTCAACCCCGACCTGTATGCGGTTTCCGGTTCATCCGGGCGGCAGGGCCCGCGCGCGGTGGAAGTGCCGTGGGACGGTCGCGATGACCACGGGGGAATGGTGCCCGCCGCGGAATATCGTGTGCGCGGGCTCACCCATCAGGGATTGGGGGCTGACTATATAATGTCATTTTATAATCCCGGCTCCCCTCCTTGGAGCGCCGGCGCGGGCGGCGGCTGGGGGGCGGACCACGGCCCGCCCAAACTGGCGGCGGCCGCCGGGGACTGGATGATTCTCGGCTGGTCGTTTGCCGAGGGTGGCCACGGCATCATCGGCATCGGTCCCGACGGACAAAAACGCTGGGGCGAGAAAAGGGGGGCGCTGGCGCTCGCAGCCGACCGCCAAAGTGTCTATTTCATCAGCCGCAGCTGGACTGCGAGGGGCGACCTCGTCCGCATCAACACCACCAACGGCGCCTATAAACCCTTTGTTCTCGACGGACAAAAACGCCCGCTTGAACTGCCCTTGGGCGAGGTGTTTGGCGGTTCCTCCGCGGTTCCCGGAAAAGTGGTCGCGATGGCATCCTCCGGGACCACCCTCGCGCTCGCCATGAGCGACGGACAAATCGCGCTGCTCGATCCAAATTCAGCCCGGCTCTTGAAAACAGTTCCGGTGCCCGCCCCCCGCGCCGTGGCGTTCGGCCCCGGCGGGCAATGTTATGTCGTTTCCTCCGGCAAGCTCGCCGAGGTCAACCTTGCCACCGGCGCGTTGCGCGCCATCCCCACGCCCGGGCTGGACCCGGGCGCCCCGACGAATATCAACGAGCATTCTGACGGGGAGCCTGAACCGGATGGGGCAATCCCCCTGGCGATCGACAGGCAGGGGAACATCGGCTTGTTTGATTACGGGCCCGATCAGCAAATAAAGTTTTTCAAATCCGATGGCACGCCGGCCTGCGCGGCGGGCGCGAAAGGCGGGCGCCCGATTCGCGGAGCGTTTGACGAGCAGGCCATGTCGCATGTCTCGTCGCTCGCCGTTGATGGGAAAAATCAATCCTGGGTGACGGAATGCTGGGAGTTCCCGCGGCGTGTCTCCGTATGGGGCGGGGATGGGAAATTGGTGCGCGATTACATCGGCAACGCCGGTTATGCCTCCACCGGGACGTTCCTGCACGATGAGGATCCCTCCCTGGGGTATTATGGCCCGGTCGAGATGGAACTCGACTTGGAGCGGCGCACATGGAAAGTGCGGCAGATTCTTTGGGTTCCCGGCGAGGGCGAGCAATTCCCCGTCAATCCAAGACTCCACGCTCACCCCCACCGTTTCACCAGCAAAGCCGGCGGGAAACTGCGCGAGTTTATGTTTTTCCCCCCATTTCGGATGAGCTTTCCCTATGTGCTCTATATGAAAGGCGACTCGGGTTGGCGTCCCGTGGCCGCCATCGGCTCGCTGGGCGGCATCTCGGGTTCAATCAATTGGCGAACCGCCGAGGTGGTCAGGCAGCCCGGGGGCATGTTTGCGGGCCGCAACGCCTACGACGCGTTTTTCTGGAATGATATTAACCGGGATGGCCGCGTCCAACGGGACGAGGTCGTCATCCAGCCCGCGCCAAAACCCGTCGGGATCGGAAAAAAAGGCTCGCCGATCAATCCGCATGGCGTGGGCTGGGGCACCCGCATGGCACCCGAGGACCTGTCCTTTGTCACGAACGGCATCGCGCGTTATATCCCGCTGCGTTATACTGATGAGGGCGCGCCGGTTTACGGCCCGGAGAGCATCCGGAAATATGCCAATACCACAACCGGCTCGGGCGACTTTGTGCCGGTGCTGGCGGAAAAAACAATCATCGCATTGATAAATCGCGGCAATTTTGCCACCACCGGCATTTCCGCGCTGGATGCGGAGACCGGCGCGGAACGCTGGACCTATCCCAACCCCTATCCGGGCGTGCATGGCTCGCACCGGGCCCCCATGCCCAAGCCGGGCCTCGTGATCGGGCCGTTGAAAATACTCGGGACAGCCAGGCTCCCCAATGACAACGGCCATGTCTTCGGATTGCGCGGAAATTTGGGACAGGATTATTTTTTCACCACCGACGGGCTCATGATTGGCACGGTCTTCCAGGATGGACGTTTCCCTTCAATGCCGCTTCCTCCCCGCGAATCGGAACTCGTGCATGCCCCCATGGAATCCTACGGCGGCGGCGGAGAGCCGTTCTCCGGCTGGTTTGGCGAACACCGTGACGGAAAAATCCGCCTCACCAGCCCCATGGCCGGCCAGGCCGGGATGATTTTGGAAATGAACGGGTTTGACCGCGTCAAACGTTTCACCGCGCCAGCCTTGAATGTAACCCCGGCCTTGCTGGAAAAGGCGGCCGTCGATAACACGGCGCGCGCCACCCGCACGGCGGAAGACGCGGAAAAGCGCCAGCCCATCGCGCGCGTCCGCCAGGCGCCGGGCATCCATGGACAGACACGCGGCGGAAACTGGCGTGAAATACCCGGCTTCGCCATCAAAAGCACCGCATCCAATTTCAAGGCGCGCGCCCAGCTCGCCCATGACGAGACCAATCTCTATATTGCCATCGACGTGGACGATCCGAGCCCGTGGAAAAATGAAGGGGCGGACTTTACCCGTCTTTTCAAAACCGGAGACGCGGTTGACCTCCAGCTTGGCGCCGACCCGGCCGCGTCCATAAAACGCACGGCGCCCGTCAAAGGCGATTTGCGCGTTGTATTTGCCCCGTTTGAAAAGAAAACAGTCGCGGTTTTAATGCGCCCGGTGAATCCGTCCGCCGCGGGCGGCCTGGGCAAATTATATTCCTCCCCGGTGGGTGACAAAAGATTTGATGAAGTCCGCATATTGCCGTCGGCCAGGATCGGCGTGGCCGTCAAAGAGCGCGGCTATCGGCTGGAGGCAGCGATACCGCTTGCCGAGCTTGACCTGAAGCCGTCCGGGGGCGTGGAGATACGCGGTGACATCGGATTTATTTCGTCGGACACCGCGGGCCGCATCAACACCGCGCGCACCTACTGGTCCAACCAGGCCACCAACCTGGTGAGCGACGAACCGGCGGAAGCATGGCTCACCCCGGCCAACTGGGGGGTGTTTATATGGGGCAAGGCAGGCACCCCGTGATCTGAAGCAAAAACACCGCAATCCAGCGCCGATATTTGCAAAATCTCATTTCTATAAATTTTCATCACCCTATAATATGAACGAGCATAATCCAGTCACCCGTTTCCCGGACAATCCCATCCTGCGCCCGTCGGACATTCGTCCCAGCCGGGAGGACATGGAAATTGCCTGCGTGCTGAATCCCGGCGCGTTTCAATATAATGGGCGCACAGGACTCCTTTTGCGCGTCGCCGAGCGCCCCGTTCAGGAAGCAGGATTGATCTCCACTCCTGTCATCGATCCATCAAAAAAGGGGGGCTTGGACATCCTGTCTTTTCCAGATGACGAATGCGAGTGGATCGAGGAAGCCCGCACCTTCTCGCATCGGGGTCGCAGTTACCTGACAACGCTCTCCCATCTCCGCCTTGCCTGGAGCGATGGCCGGAGCAATTTCACCGTCGATGAAACGCCGGCGCTACTGGGTCATGGACCTTTGGAGTGTTTTGGCATCGAGGATTGCCGCGTCACCCAAATCGGCGATACTTATCACCTCCATTATACCGCAGTCTCGAATGACGGCTTCGGCGTCGGCGCTGTCGAAACGAGCGACTGGAAAAATTTCCAACGGCACGGCGTTATCATCCCTCCGCCCAACAAGGATTTTGCGCTTTTCCCGGAAAAAATTGGAGATTATTATTACGCACTGCACCGCCCTACTTATGATGGCGTCGGTGGCCCGCGCATATGGATCGCCCGGTCGCCCGACCTCCTGCACTGGGGCGGCCACCAGTGCGTTGCCCGCCCGCGTCCCGGCGCTTGGGATGGCAAGAAACTCGGGGCGGGCGCCTCCCCCATTCGCACCGAACTCGGCTGGCTGGAAATTTATCACGGAGTTTCCCACGCCGGCCAGTATAGCCTCGGCCTTCTTCTTCTTGATCCAAATGATCCCGGCAAAGTGCTCGCCCGCTCCAGGCATCCGATCATGCGGCCCTCCGAGCCTTATGAGCTCACCGGATTCGTCGGCAATGTCGTTTTCACCAACGGCCACATAGTCAACGGCGATACGGCCACTCTCTATTATGGCGCATCGGATGAGTATATCTGCGGGGCCACTCTTTCCCTCAATGCGTTGCTTGCGACACTCGAACCTCAAATCTGATCTGATTCCCACCCCCTGTCAAATGGCCCCGCGCCTTTGGAGAGGTGAGTTATTGTCAAACGCCTTGTGTAAGAGCGTCTTTCAAAGAGAAAAATCTGGGAAAGCCTGTTTATACCAATTTCCAATTAAATTCCACCTTTAGGGTATGACGGTCTCGCCGAGACCGTGTAAACCGCCATTTGGTTTGGGAGGTTTTTTCAAAAGTTTTGGACTTTTGGGGGAGCGCGGCTGGGTTGGAGGGGCGGGATTAAGGGCAATACTACTTAATTAGTGATTGACAAAAGAGAAGAAAACGAGAAGATGGGCGGCATATGGGACGTAATCGGAAGGATTTGAGCACAACAAGCAAGGTGGCCGGGAAACTGAGCTTCGG
>JAITDF010000578.1 GCA_031282705.1 Opitutaceae bacterium
CTGCGTGTTTTGGGGCGGTTTTGGGGGGGGGGGGCCCCGCGGCCCCGGCGGTGGTTGCCGGGGGGGGGCGCGGGGGGGGGGGGGCGCCACCGCCCTACCAAAACTGGCCGCCGCGTCCCATCAGTTATGGATACAAGCGAGACGGCGCTTTTGCCGCAACCACGCAATGTTGACAGAAAGTTGCCCGAAATGTTGTTTTTTGCTTCACTTCCTTTCCGTAATACACAAGTCTCTTCCAGTTATAAGCCACTAACCATCAAATAAATACGCTACCACGGGCGACTTAATCGTGATGGCCGGGCGGGCATCCTGCCGTGAAGGAAAGGCGGCCAAGTTGTTGATGAAACTATTTTCGTCCATTTCCTTTGACCGGCGGATGTGGAGCGGAAGCGCCGCCTTTGAAACATCGGCGGCAAAGGCGGCGCAGAGGTTTTGCAGGGCGTAATACGAGGGCTTGGGCGTATAATTGCCGGTGGCGCGGCCCGCCGCGTCGCGGTTCGCGCTCTTCACGCCGAACGACGTGATGTCTATTCGCGCGGCGGCGGCGCGCCGGGCGGGGAATGTTGCGCGGCATTATGTTCATTGTTGGCCAGGGCTGAATGAAACAAAATCGCCGAAGGAGAGGAGGAGGGGGTAGTCGCGGAGGGGGAGCCCCTTCAACTGGCCGGCGTCGCTGCGGGTGAATTTTTCAATTTTGGCGTCGGGGATTTCATACACAATGCCGGTGAGCAAGTCGGCGAGGCGGAAGGGACGGGGGAGTCTGGCGTAAGCGAAGGTCATGGTGCCGTCGTAGTCGGTGGTGAGCAGGTCGGTGGAATTCCAATAAATAAACGCGCGGGCGCCGTTGGCTTTTTTCAGGCCGAGCGATTGCAGGGTGCCGGCGCCGATTTTTGGCTCGGCACCGGCGGGGCCGTCGTCGGCGGGCTTGAAATGGACGGGGATGTCGCCGGTGGTGACGTCGGCGGCGAAGACGGCGCAGAGGTTTTGCAGGGCATAATACGCCGGTTTCGGCGTGTAATCCCCGGTGGAGCGGCCGTCGGCATCGAAGTCGGCGCCGAGCACGCCGAAGTAGCCGTAGTCGAGATAGGATGATTTTTTGCCGACAATGCCGTCGAGCGCCTCAATCATGTCAACCGACGTGAAACAGGAGGTGAAGGGCATGTCGAGGGAGAGGTCGGTGACGAGGTGGCGGAGGTTGATTTTTGCCTGGCGGAGGGGCGACCAGGCGAGGTAACGGAGGGCGCCGCGCCCGTCGGGGCGTGATTGCGAGCCGGATTCCCCCTGGAATACTTTTATGCCCGGGTTGTATGAATGGATGACGGCGGCGAACGCCTTGTAGCGGTGCGGCATCGGCAGTTCGCCGGTTGTGTAGAAATGATATGAAACGGCGTCAATATAATCGCCGAGGCCGGTGTCGAGCGCGGCGGAGATGAAGGCGATGTCAGGGTTTGTCAAAACGCCGGCGGCGATTTTCGCGGCGGGGTCGGCGGCGCGGATCGCCCTGGCGGTGGCGAGGGCGAATGCGCCGTATTCGGCCGGGTTGACGCCGTGCTTCCAGCAGTTTCTCCCATTGGGCTCGTTCCATATTTCATACAATGCGATGCGGCCCTTGAAATGCCTGACGGTGGCGGCGACGTAGTTTGCCCAGGCGTCGCGCTCCTCCTGTGTCTTTATTGGCGGGACACCGACGGCGCCGAAGTATTTTTTGGCGTCGGGCGTGTATAATTCGTTTCCGTAGCAAAGGCAGAGCCAGGGGGTGAGGCCGCGCCGGATAAGGTTGTCAACGATGCTGTCGAGCCACGCGAAATCGTATCTGCCCTTCTGTTTTTCGGTGCGCTGCCAGCCGGACTGGAGGCGGACCCATTTGACGCCGATGGCGGCGACTTTGTCGTATGCCTTTTCGGGGTCGAAGACATCGCGGTCGAGTTTTTCAAAGCCGATGCCGAGGCGCGGGGCGGCGCCGGCGAGGGAGGGGCGCGGGGTGATTTTGCCGACCGGCTTGAGCGGCACCGGCGCCGACGCCGGGCGCGCGGCGAGGCCGGCGGCGCCGGCGATGGCGAGGATTGACGACAGGATGGCGATGCGGATGTGTTCTGGTTTCATGGAAGGGAAATGGAGGTGCGGGCCGGGGGAAGGAGGAAAGAGAAAGAGAAAGAAGAAAGAGAACGATGGACGATGGACGGAAATGAACGCCTTCGCGTAACATCAGTTATTTTATTGATTCGACGGCGAGGTTGCCGACGGCACCGGCGAGTTGATAGACCTTTGTGCGGGCGGCCTCGGGGGCGCCGGATTTTTGGTGGGTGCGGTTGGAAAGAAAGATGACGAAGAGGCCGGAGCCGGGGTCCATTTGGAGGCGGGTGCCGTTGTGGCCGCCGTGGGCGAAGGAGCGGGGGGACATTTTTGTTGTGTAGCCGGGGCCGGCCTCCCAGCCGAGGCAGCGGACGGAGGCGGCGCCGGCGCCGGCGGTTGTCATGAGGGCGACGGTTTCGGGTTTTAATATGCGCGCGCCGCCGGGGAGCCGGCCGTTGTGGAGCATCATTGTCGCAAAGACGGCGAGGTCGCGGGCGGTTGAAAACACGCCGGCGGCGCCGGCGACGCCCTGTTTGCGGACGGTGGAGGGGTCATACACTTTCCCGGCGTCCCAGAGGTTTTCGCGGGTGGGGGCGGCGCGTTCGCGGAGTTTTTTGCCGGGGAGGAAGCCGGTTTCCGCCATGCCGAGCGGGCGGAAGATCTCGGCGTTGGCGAAGGTGGAGATGTCGCGTCCGTCGAGGCGTTCGAGGAGGATGGCGAGGACGTCCATGTTTGTTCCCGTGTAATGAAAGGCGGAGCCGGGTTCGCGGGCGGGGACGCGGGTGAGGGTGTATATTATTTCGTCGCGCGGGGCGGCGGGGAGTTCGTCGGGCGCGACCGCCGGCGCCGGCGCCGGCGGGGTGTTTTTCGGGACGCGGCCGCCGAGCCCGCTGGTGTGGGTGAGGAGCTGGCGGAGGGTGATTTTTTTGCGGATTTCGGGGGCGTTGTATTCGGCGAGGTATTTGCAAACGGGGTCGTCCAATGATTCCATCATGCCGCGCTCGTATAAAATCATTATCGAGGTGGCGGTCGCCATCGGCTTTGTGATGGAGGCGATGTCGAAAACGGCGTCGGTTGTCATGGGTTTGGCGGGGAGGTTTCCGGCGGCGACGACGCGGTTTCCGTAGGCGCGGAGGAAGGCGATTTTGCCATGGCGGCCAATGCAGACGACGGCGCCGGGGAAGAGTCCGCCGGCGATGCCGCCGGCGACGGTGGCGTCGATTTTATCAAGGACGGCGGAGTCGAGGCCGAGGGTTTCGGGGGCGACTTCGGGGAGGATGACCTGCGCCGGCGCGGCGACGCCGGTGCCGGCGAGGGCGAGGATTGATGCAACGAGGGCGAGGCGGATGTTTTTTGGTTTCATGGGAGTTTTTTTGTCAGTTGTTTTTTGAACAGAAGGAAACGAAGGAAACGGAGAGAAGACGAAATTTTTCGTTTTAGACAGAATCAACGGAATTGTTTTTTAACCGCGGATGGACGCAGATGGAAGGAGGTTTTAGTTTTTGGCCGGGAGGTATTCGAGGGTGGCGGTGACGAAGTAGTGGTCGCTGGGGTATTTGTTGTTTTTGGAGGTTTTTATTATTTCTGCGGCGACGGGGCGGAGGTTGTTTTTGATATAAATGAAATCTATCTGTCCGCCGGGGCGGGGGTGGTTTTCGCCCTTGAAGCCGTGGAAGGTGCGGCCGGGGCCGGCGGGGCCGTGGAGGGCGGCGTAGGTGTCGGTCCAGCCGGCGGCGGTGACGGCGCGGAGGGCGGAGGAGGAGGCGGTGGCGTTCATGTCGCCGGTGAGGACGAGCGGGGTGCCGTCCGGGATTCCGGCGGCGGCGGCGAGGATTAGTTTCATTTGTTTTTCGCGGAGGGCGTCGCCGCCTTTTTTCGCGGACGCCTCGTCGAGGTGGGTGTTCCAGACCATGAGCGGGAGGTTTGTTTTTGTGTCGTGGAGGAGAACCCAGTTGACAAGGCGGTTGTAGGCGGCGCCGGGGAGGCGCGAGGGTTTTTCCGGGGTGCCGGAGAGATAAAAGCCGCCGGCGTTTGTTTTTTTGAAGCGGGCGGCGTTGTAAAGGATGGCGATGGTGGGCTGGGCGATGGCGGAGGGTTTCGGGGAGTTGAGGATGGCGAAGTGTTCGTGGGCGGGGAATTTTTGTTTTATATAATCGAGTTGAATCTGCCGGCATTCCTGAAAGCAATAAATGTCGGCGGCGAGGGAGACGAGGACGTCGCGGCAGAGTTTGCGGCGCTGCTCCCAGCCGTCGCCGGTTTTGTAATCGGAGTCGGCGGGGACGCGGAGGTTGGCGGTGACGACGCGGACGGCGCCGGCGGCGGTGGCGGTGGCGGCGGCGGTGACGGTGACGGCGGCGAAGCAGGTTGTCAGGAAAAAGAGGAGGAGCGGTTTCATTTCAACGGGGGGCGGCAGGGTTGCTTGGTTTTTGCATGAGGGATTGGATTTCGGCGCGCATTTCGGCGACGGCGGACTGGGTGGAGGGGGTTTTTAGCATTTCCCCGGCGACGAGGCGTCCGAGAAGGAGGCCGGCCTGGGTGTCGGAGGGGAAATGGATGCCGCCGAGGACGCGGCTCCAGGCGATTTCGCGGGCGGCGGCGGCGAGTTGTGTTTTATATTCGGGGAGCGCGGCGGATAATATTTCGGCGCGGAAGGCGGCGAGGCCGGAGTGTCCGCTGGGGTAGGAGGCGCTGTCGTGCTTGCGGACGCAAGGGTTGACGGCGGGGTCGCGCCGGTGGGGGCGGGGGCGGTTCCATTTGTTTTTCTGGGTGTTGACGTGGGGGGCGAACCCGGCGGCGAGGGTGTCGAGGAGGGCGGAGGTTTGGGGAAGGTTTTCTTTTTCGCCGAGGGCGGGGTTGCCGGTGGCGTCGGCGAGGATGGCGAGGGCGATTGAGGAGCGGGAGCCGCGGCGGGCGCGCCCGACTTGGGCGGGGGTGCGGTCGGCCTGGATTTGGAGGACGGTTTCGAGGTCGGCGAGGCCGGCGGGGGAGTCG
>JAITDF010000609.1 GCA_031282705.1 Opitutaceae bacterium
CGAGGAGCTTGCGCACCGGGACATGGCGCGTGCGTTTGCCGAGTTCCTTGCGCAGCAGGCCGATCTCCGCCTTGGGCACGTCGCCGATACACTGGTCGCGCGGGATGCCGGCGGCCAGACGCGCCCGGATGAGTTCACGCGACAGCGAGGCGAGCTTTTCGTCCAGTTCGCGGAATCGCGCGATGCGTTCGTTGTGTTCGTGCCCGAAAAACTCCCGCAGCGCCGGTTCGCGCTCGATCATGGCGAACAGCAGCGCCTTTCGGAAACTGCGCTCGAACAATGCCGGCACGTCCAGCGTCGCGCCGGCGGCCGATTCCAGTTTCGCGACCACCGGCTCAAGGCCGGTCTCCATTGCCGCCCGGCGCGCCCTCTGCCACGAGCACCACTCACGGATGTGTTTCCACGCGTCCGGCAGCCGCCCGGCGAGCACTCGCACCGCCGCGAGATGATCGGGAGCGTCGTCCACGACCATCCGCCGCAGCTTCACGTCGGAGGCGAAGCCATCCAACGCAACCTCGAACATGTCCAGCGCATCACGGTAACGCGACAGTCGCGTCCCGATGGCGGTTCCTGCCGCGTAAGCAGACGGCCCTTCGGAAAACAAGGTGGCAAGAAGCTGACGAAGCTGCCCCAGCCAAAACAGATCGTCGCCCGCGCACGCGACCATGCGGGTGTGCAACGCTTCGCCCCACACGCGGGCCTTGGCAATCGCCTCCGCACCGGGTTCGCCCTTCGCCCAAATCACGCCGAGGCAGGCCATCGCGGTTGGAGCCGCGTCCGACAGGCCGGCGTTAATCGCGCGCAGCCGCGGGACACATTTGACGAACATGTCCAGCGCGAGCGTGACGGCGGACAGATGGTCCGCCGCACCGTCGAATTCGTCCCGGTTCAAAGCCGCCGCCGCAACGAACGCATCGTAGGATTCGCCGAACTTGATCACACCATCACGAAAGCGTCCGAGCCGTCGCCCAATGGCTGTTCCCGGTCCGAAGCTGGCGGGGCCGTCCTTGAAAAGCCCGGCGATCAACCGGCGCAAGACCGCCAGCCAGCCAGCATCATCCCCCGTGAGCGCAAGCAACCGCTCATGCAGGGTGGCGCCCCACGCGCGGACGGCGGCCAGACGGGCGGCGCCGGGTTCACCTCCGGCCCAGACGGCCCCCAGCAGGGATTCCGCGTCCCTCCGCACGGCGGCGAGTTCGCCGTTCACCGCCCGCAGACGAAGCGCCAGGGAAAGAACATTCCCCAGCGTGCCCACCCCGGGTTTGAGCCGGTCGGTCCGGGCGGTCCGCAGATGGCGTCGCACACAGCCGACACGCAGCCAGCGCATGAGGGACCAGGCGTTCCGGCCCGAATCCCACTTCCGTTTCAACGCATCCAGATTGAGGGCGATCAGTTTCGATTCGTCGTAACCGGCGAGCCTGGCGCGCAACTCCACCCGTTCATTGACCCAGGCAATCCAGCGGTCAAAACGGGCCACCCAATCGGGCCAAGGCGTCGTGGCAAACGCCCCGCCCACCGGTTCCGATCCGATCAAGCTGTCCGCCAGCGCCACCAAACGGGCCAGTTCCGCGCGCGTCGCCGCCGGTCGCGGCGCGTGCAGCCAGGAACGCAAATCGCGCGCGACTACCGCCGCCGCCCTGACAAGCACGACCAACCCGCGGGCGCATGCGAGCTTTTTGTCCGCCTCAGTGGCGGTCCATGCCTCGCAGGGCACCGCCACGCCGTCGACGGCGCGCGGAGCGTGAACCCATTTCAACTTGGCACGCAGTTCGATCCGCTCGGCGGCATGCGCGCGCCAGAGATCGAGATCGGCCGACAACCGGTTCCACGGTGTGGTGGCGAAGGCCGCGCCCACCGGCTCGGGAGCGAGCAGGCTTTCCGCCAAGGCGCGAAGGTGATGGAGCTGGCCACGCGACGCCGATCCGCCGGGGCAACGCAACCAAGTCCGCAGTTCGCGCGTTGCCTCCGCGGCGGACTGTGCTTGCGCAATCAATCCCCGGATACGGTCGAGGGTGCGCTCGGCCCACGCCGGGGACCACTCCTCGCAAGCCAGCGGGGCCAGCGCGTGATCGTGCAGCGGCATGACGGCGTGCGAGCGTTCCTGAAGCCGCCGCGCGAGCAGACGCGTTTCGTCGAGCTTCACGGCTGTCGTGTCGAGGATGGCCGGCCAGTTGTCCAGCCGCACGGTCGGCTCGTCGCGGCGCGGCAGCAGATAATCGAAGCAGGCGTGCGCGCTCAACCCGCAGGGCGTGCGCCGGTGCAAGGTGCGCGCGTAGTCGTTAAGAGTGGCGCGCAGGCGCTCCAACTCGGCGGCGCGATACTCCCAATCGGCCGCACTCTCCCCGGTCACGAACTTCAGGCTGCGGCCGAACTGCGCGAGCACGTCGGACTTGCCTGTTTTGTTGGAGTGCAGTTCGAGGCAGAACGGTTCCAGCCCCTCCTCGCGCAGGCGGCGGTGCACGACGTCGAGCGCGGCGCGCTTTTCCGCCACGAAGAGCACGCGTTTTCCGTGCGCCAGGCAATGGGCGATAATGTTGGTGATGGTTTGCGATTTTCCGGTGCCGGGCGGGCCTTCGAGCACGAAGTCATGGCCGGCCGCGGACGCCATGACCGCCGCGAGCTGGGACGAGTCGGCGCTGCGCGGGCAGAACACGTCGCGCGGATGGAACTGGTCGTCGAGCCGGGGTGGCGTGATGTCGTCGGGCGGGTTGTCATAGGGCGTGCCGGCGGCGTGGACGAGGTGGTTGACGATGCGGTTGCGCGTAAGGTCTTCAAGGCGGTCTGCCAAGTCTTTCCAGAGGAGAAACTTGGTGAAGGAGAACTGGCCGAGCCAGACCTCGGCCTTCACCTCCCAGCCAACGAGGTCGCGCACCGCGTCGCGGAAAAGCTGGAAGACGCGGGCGACGTTTACGCCGCTGTCGTCCTCGGGCAGCGGATCGAGCCCGGCAATGTCCTTTTGGAAATGCTGCCGCAGCATCTCCATGAGGGTGACATTGAGTCGCGTTTCTTCGTCGATGTGGCGCAACGAAAACCCTTCGAGCACCGACTTGCGTTTCAACTCGACCGGCACGAGCAGCAAGGGCGCGCGATAGACGCGGTCGCCGTGCTCGGTCTCGCGCCACTCCAGGATGCCGACGGCGGCGAAGAGCGTGTTGGCGCCGTTCTCGTCGAGCGCGTTGCGGGCGGCGCGAAACAGCTCGGTGAGGCGTCGGGCGTGTTCGCTTTCGTCGAGATGGGTGTGCAGCCGGCCATGCTTCAACTCGTCGGCGAGGTGGGCCGCGAGCGCGTCAAGGTGTTGTTGTGCGGAAAGCGTCGGACCGTGACGCGGGTCGTCTTCGCCCAACAGACGGGGTTTGGGGCGGAGGGCGAGTTCGCTTTTCGCCGCGAGTTCGTCCTCCACGCGCTCGGGTGCCGCGGAGAGGATGCGGATGGAAGACTTGGTTTCTTTGAAATTGAGAAACCGGTTGCGCAGACTGAGGTCGAGCAAACGGCTTTTCCACTGGTCAATGCGCGTGGCGGGCGTCGGCGGCAAAGGAGGTGGCGGCTGTTTAGGAGGAAAAACGCGCACGCCGATGCCGTCGCCGTCACCTCCTTCGTCGCCGTCGGTGCCAGGCGGCACAACGACGGGCGTTTGTCCGGGAACAGGCAGCGGCAGGATGCGTTCAACGCGGGCGCGGCGGACATCAAGAGCGAGGCGAAATGGTTTTTCTGTGTGCAGGTGGGCGCGGGCGGCGCGCTCGGCGTCGCCGAGCATGCAGGGCGATTCGCCGGTGACGAGAGTGGTCTCGAAGACCGTGACGAGCTGCTCGGTTTCGAGCTTTCGCACCTGTTGCAACGCGTCGGCCCCATCGGCAGCGGAATCGGGAAACGTGCGCTCCTCCAGCCAGCAGCCCGCATAGGCGTGACCCTCGTGCATGAGCACGAGCGGATGCAGACGGATGCGCTCGCAGCAAGCGGCAAAGAGCAAGGTCAGGTCAAGACAGTTGCCGAAGCGCTCCGCGACGATCTGCGAGGGGAACGAGACTTTCTGGCCGGTATTTTCGAAGCTGGTTGGCGGATTGATGTAGCGGATGCCGAGTTCGGCCACGGCCTTGTAAAGGGCGGCAACCTGTTCCCACGCCCGCCCGCGGCTCTTGTCCTGGTAACCGTTGAGCGCACTGCGTCCGGTGGCTTTGCATAGCAGGTCGGAGGCGCGGCGCAGGATCGGCATCAACGCCGGATCGTTGGGCAGGATGAAAGCAGCAAGGATTTCCGGCAGGGAAACGAGGCCGCACCACTCGTTGCGGGCAAGCAGCGAGATGGATTCGATGCGGGAGCAAAGCACCGCATCGCCAGCGACCACCTCAACCTTGAGCCACCCTGCGACCTTTTCATTGAGTCCGGCGAGAAAATCATGGCTGAGTTTCAGATCGAGCGGCGGAACGCGAAACTCGCCGCCGGCCTCGATGGACTGAATGCGAATCTTTGCCGGCACCGCAAACACCGGCTCGGTGGCCACCCGAATCATGAGATCC
>JAITDF010000027.1 GCA_031282705.1 Opitutaceae bacterium
GCAGACTTCCAAGTCTGCTCCGAAGCTCATGCCTGATTGCGGGTTCGCGGCCAGGCGTGAGTTTTAAGCAGGTTTGGAAACCTGCGGTACGACGGAACCGCGTAACATCAGTTATTAACAATGGGAGCAACGCGATGGAATGTTTGAGCATGATGTTTTTATTGCCTGGCTTGGAAATCATATTTTCCGGAGGGGATTTTCACGGTGACGCCGCCGGCGCCGGCGCCGATTATTTTGATGTGCGGCGAGGAGGAAAGCGGGGCGTCGGATTCGGTGATTTTTTTGAGGACCTCATCACTGCCGGCGCCGGCGGACGGGATGCGCAGGGTGGCGGTGGTGTTGGCGGGGATGGCGACGCGCCAGTTGAAGGATTTGGTTTTGCCGGCGCCGGCGGTTTCCCATTCGCTTTCTATAAGGCCGTAAGGGGAGTTGTGCGTGGCGTGGACGAAGGTGAGTCCGGGCAGCGGCACGGGCGACATTATTATGTGTTTGAAACCGGGAACGGCGGGGTCGGGGGCGATGCCGGCGAGGGTTTCATACAGCCAGATGACGAGGTCGCCGACGAGCATGACGTGATTGCCGGAGTTCATCGCGGGGTCGGCGGTGTCGCCGTTCCAGAGTTCCCAGATTGTCGTCGCGCCTTTTTCCGCCATATAGCCCCAGCTTGGATAATCGGTTTGAGTGGCGAAGCCGAGCGATATGTCGGGGCGTCCGCCGGCGGCGAGCACGCGGTTCAGCCATTGTCCGCCGACGAGGCCGGTGCCGATGTGGCCGCGCGTCTCATTTGTTATTTTGCTGACAAGATTATTAAAAACCCGTTCGCGCGCGCCGGTGCCGGCCGGCACAAGGCCAAACGCGAGCGGCAGGACGGATGATGTTTGCGTGCCGTTGTCGTAGATGCCTTTTCCGGCGTTGTGGTATTTTTTGTTGAACGCATTCCTTGTGACTTCGGCGCCGGCATTGTATTCCCCGGCGTCGGCGGTTTTGTTTAATATAATCGCGTGCCGTGCCATCAGTTTCAGGCAATGATAATAATATGCGGTGGCGAGAAGCGGGCGGGCGGTGACGCGGGCGGGGTCTTTGGAATGTATCAGTTTTTGGTCTTCGGGCGGCACACACCAGTCGCCGTAATTGTCCTTTGACATGATGCCGTTCTTTATGTATTGCGCCATGTGCCGCATCCATCTTGACATTGCCTCATAATTGCGGGCGATGACACGGGTGTCACCGTAATATGTATGCAATGCATCCGGCGCGATGATGGATGTGCTGGGCCAGGTGACGTTGTCATTATACAACGGCCAGTAGGGCGGGCATACATCGGGGATTGAGCCGTCGGCGCGCTGGGCGTCGCGCATGTCCTGAAGCCATTTTGTGTAAAGCGCGGCAATGTCGAACAGATAGGATTCGCCCTTGCATTCCTCGGAGCGGTCGCCGAGCCAGCCCTGCCGCTCGTCGCGCTGCGGGCAGTCGGTCGGCATCGAGCGGTAATTGCCGCGCGTGCCCCAGCGGATGTTTGCATATGTTTTGTTTATGACCGGCGAGGAGGTTTCAAATTCGCCGGCGCCGGCGATGTCGTCGTGGACGACGCGGCCGAGCAATGTGTCGAGCGTGGGTTTTTCGGGAAGACCGGTGACTTCGACATAACGGAAACCATAATAGGTGAAACGCGGTTCGTATGTTTCGGCGCCGGCGCCTTTCAACAGGTAACGGCCTGTGACTTTTGCACCGCGGATGTTGTCCATATACAATGTGCCGTCGGGGCGGAGGGTTTCGGCGTGGCGCATTGTTATGATTGTGCCGGCGGAGCCGCGCACGGCGAGGCGCGTCCAGCCGACCATGTTTTGCCCCATATCGAAAATGTATGCGCCCGGTTCCGGCTCGGTGATTGCGATTGGGCGGATGTTTTGGGTGACGCGGATTGGCTCCGCCATTTGCGCGGAGAGCACGCCGCCGGGCGGGGCGACGAGCGCTGCGGGCCGCCACGCGGAGTCGTCGTAGCCGGGCGATGCCCAGCCGGTGAGTTCGCGGCGGGCGTCGTAGGTTTCGCCGTCGTATTCGTTGTTGGCGGTGATTGGCCCCTGGTCGGTGATGCGCCAGCGGGCGCCGGTGGCGATGGTGTCGCGCGTGCCGTCGTTGTATTCAATTTCAAGTTGGGCGACGAGTTTGGGGTGGCCGTAGTCGAGGGTTTTGGCCGGCTCGACGGTGCGCGGGGCGTGGTGGCGGCCGTTGCCGAGCCATGCGGCGAGGGCGTTTTTGCCGGCGCGGATTTTCGCGGTGACATCGTGCGTTACGTAAAAGGCGCGCTTCGTGTAGTGGGTCAGGCCGGGCGAGAGGACATGGTCGCCGATTTTCTCGCCGTTCATATAAAATTCGGAGAGGCCGAGGCCGCTTGCATAGAGTGTGGCGCGGATGATTTTTTTCGCGGGCGGCACTTCAAATTCGGCACGGGCGTGGCGCGCGGGAAGAACGCGAAATTCGCCGTCGCCGGCGGCGATTTCGCCCCACGGGGCGATGCCGGTTTTCCCGAGCACGCGCGCGGACGGCCACGCGGAGTCGTCAAACGCGGGCGTTTGCCAGTTTGGTGTTTCGCCGGCGAAACATTTCCATTCGCCGCCGGTGCCGATGACGAGTTTGCTGTCATTGTTATTATCGGCACCGGCGCCGGCGGGCGCGCCAGCGAAAATGATTTCGAGCGTGGCGGCAAGGCCGGCGGGATTCGGGGCCGCGCCTTGGTTTGTGACAAGAAAGGCGAGCGTGTTTTTTCCCGCGCGGAGAAAAGCGGAGACATCGCGCGCGCGGGCGATTTTCCAACTGGAGTCGCGCGCGGCCTCGGCGCCGTTTATATGGCAGACAAAACTGTTGTCGGCGGCGGCGTGGAGGGTCGCGGAGGCGATTGCGCGGCCCGCGGGCAACTCGAAGACGCGGCGGTAGGCGCGCTCGCCGGGCGCGTCGTTCACGCCTTTTGGCGCGCCGGCGCCGGCGCCGGAGAAGCCAATCCATGAACAACCGGTGAGCGCGTGATTTTTGTTTTCGGAAGAATTTCCGTTTTCAATTTCACCGGTGCCAATCCATTGCGCGCTCCAATCGGACGGGGCAAGCAGGCCCATGCTCCAGCGGGCGGGGGCACTCCACGCGGACTCGCGGCCCCGCTCATCGCGCACGCGGACTTTCCAAAAACACAACTGGCGCGAGGCGAGCGGCGCGCCGGCGTATTCGATGTGGATGCTGCGGTCGGAGGCGACCCAGCCGGAATCCCAGAGGTCGCCGGTGCCGAGCGCGAGCGCGCCGGCGGAGGAGGCGACGAGCACTTGAAACGCGGTTTGCGCGACGCCGCGCGGGATGGCGCCGGCGCCGGCGCCGAGTTGCCACGAGAGGCGCGGGCACGTTTCATCAATGCCTTCCGGGTTTTCGCGGTATTCGCAGCGGAGCGTTTGCACGCGAACGGGCGATGGCGCGGCGGCGACGGCGGTGGCGCTTGCAAAAGATGCCAGCGCCAGCACGAGGGAAATTCCGGATTTATAAAGTTTGTCGGGCTTCGTCTGCATGAGAATCACTGATTGCATTATTTTATTTCGAGGCGTAAAGGGCAAAATGGCTGATGTTTTTGGGTGGACTCAACCATTTTGCGCCTTTGCGCCTATTTCGACAAGTTTGTCCTTTTCCCAGCGCGCGCGCTTGCCCGGCGCCGGCGGCGGCTCGTGGCGGCGCACGCCGTCGAGCCAGATTTCCACGCGGTCGTTGTCCACATTTTTGATTATCAAATTGTGTCCGCCGAACTGGTATTGCATTTCATCCGGCGGGCCGAGGTGCGGGGCGAGCGCGGCGGCGACCTTTTCGCCGAGAAAATCGCGGCATAGTATCCATTTGCCGGCGCCGTCGGCGATTTCCAGCTCCGCCTGCCCCGATTCCAGAAATTGTTTTTTCATGGCGTCCGGAGCGAGGTGGTGCAGCGTCGCGATGACCGCGCCGTTTTCGCGCGCGCGGCGTTGCATCAAATCCAATGTTGTTTTGCCGACGCCGATGCCGGTGAGGAGAATGATTTTCGCGCCGCGAAAATCGAATCCGGGCAGCGCGTCGGCGACGCGGTGGTCGAACACCAGCACCGGCGGCGCCGGCACGAAGAAGCGCGGCCCCTGCTTGTATTTTACCGCGCGCGAATGAAACGACAGGCCCTCCCTCGGAATCACGCCGTGGCTGAGGCGGTGCCAGATGCCGAACCACGCCTCGGTCTCCGGCGTGGACTTTTCGATTTCCGAACCGAGCAGCGTGTCGCCAAACGTGCTGTCGCGCTGGCCCCAGCACGAATCCTCGAAGCGCACGATGGCCACGCGGCAGCGGGCGTCGCGCCAGGTGTAGGGCACGGGGTTTGCCGGCTTGTAGTCGCGCGCGTAGTCGCGGAACACGCGCCCGTAGGCCGTGAGCGAGAACTCGCGGTCGCTGGCGAACTGCACCAGCGAGGCCGGCGAGCCGTCGGCGTCGGGATGATGCCTGCCCTGGACGATCTTTGCATAATCAAAGTTTTTCGCCGCGTCCGGCTGGTGGGTGGCGCCGCGCGCGTTCACATAATCCATGTTTTCGAGATAGATGCGCGAGACTCCCAGCCAGTGTGAAAAAACGAGCGCGCTGCGCGTCTCGTCCACGCTGTGGCCGGGATAGTGTCCGCAAAACCACAGGTCGGGGTTCATCCACACGTCGGCGCCGGCGTTTTCATATTCGACCCCCGCGCCGAGCGCCATCGCCACCGGCACCGGCGTCCAGCTTTCCTTCATGATTTTCGGCGAGACCGTCCAGCCCGCGCGCGCGAACAGATGCTGCATCACCGGCCAGACGTTTTCCGCCACCGGCGTGACACCGTGCTTTTTATAATATTCCCTGATTTGCACCAGGCGCGCCACCAGCGCGGCGTTGGCCTCCGGCAGCGTCATGCGCCGCGTGTCCGCCAGCGCCGGGCATTCGCCGGGTCTTTTCAACCCGGAACTTATTTGCGCGTGCTCGATTTCGTCAAAGCACACGGCCTTCATGCCGGGCATTTTTGCCAGCGCCTCCAGCACTGGCGCCGGCACCTGGTAAAAATGCGTGCCGGGATACGGCTCGAACATGTTTTGGCCGGGGACAAATTCCTTGCGCGGCGTCCAGTTGGCGGTTTCGAGGTTGAAAACATAGTCCAGCCCGCTTTTGCCCAGATAATCGCCCAGTGTTTTTATGCGCGCGAGCGTGGCGGCTTCGTTCTCGCGGAGCGTCCCGCCGGTCGCCACCTCGAAATAATGATCCATCAAAAACTCCGCGCCGAGCCCGGCGACGGCGTCGCGCCACGCGGGAAACCGCCAGCCCTCGCCGGCGTAGGCTTTGTTGCGCAGGAAAAATGTCCCCGCGGTATCCACTCCCACGGCGGGCAAATGGCCGTCCGGTTGAGGCGCGCCCGAAAGCGGACAAACGATTGGCGCGAGAATGACTGCAAATGATGATATAAGTTTCATGGTTTCAAGGTGCTTTTCGGTTTATACAGAAAATGATGCCTCCAATGACAAACAATGCCCCGGCGACGAGCGAGGCCATGCCTCGTCCAGGGGAATCGGCGCCGGTCAGCATTTCGGCGACGGCCGCCAGCGCGCCGCAGAGTATCAGCGTGATCGCGGCCACGCGCGCCACCGCCCTTCCCTGCGAGTCGCCGTCCCCGGGGGCGTCCGCGCTGTCCGGAGGCGGAGTTTTTTGCATCCGCTGAAACAGCACGGGGGCGGTTTTTTCCTCGGCCTCGGAGCGGCGCAGCAGGAGGCCGGAGGCAAAATATACGACCGCCGTGGCCGCTCCGTTGTATAAAATCACCGAGGCCAGCGAGGCCCCCAGCCCGAATTTCAGGACCAGCGCGGTGAGAATCCCGGAGGAAAACGCCCAGATGGCCGACCTTCCCGTCCCGTGCGGCCAGAGCAACCCGAACAGCAGGGGCATGAAAGTCGGCAGCGTGGTCATGCCGAGCACCATGATGAGAAACTGGAACGCGCCTCCAAAATCACGGATGCGCATCGCCAGTGCGAGACAGACCGCGCTTACCGCCACCATGACCGCCCGGCCGAGGAACAAACGCCGCCGCTCGGATGACGAGGCGAGCCGTTTTTTCAGCATGTCATTGACGACGACCTGCGCCATCACATTGAGGTCGGCGTTGACCGCCGTGATGGTCGCGCCGAGCAGGCCGAAGCACAGCATCGCCATCAAGCCCGAGGGCAATACTTTTTGGGCGACCAGGATGTAGGCATATTCCGCCTTCTGCGGGGTGTCCAGGCCGGGCATCAGGACGACGGCCGCCATCGCGGGAACGGCGATCAGCGGAAACAGCAAATAATAGGACACCCCGCTGATCACCGACACCCGGCGCGCGTCGCGCTCGCGCGGCACGGACACGAAACGCTGCACCAGCGACCAGTTGCCGTTCCACGCGAACAGCGCGACAATCGCCCACACCGTGATCATCGGCACGCCAAAGCCGCCGGCGTCGGTGGCGAGCGACCAGTAATCGGACGGCACATTGGCCGAGAAATTCTCCCAGCCGCCCACCGCGTTCCATGAGAGCGCGGCCACGACCGCCACGATGAGCGTGAGCAAAACCGCCTGCACCGCGTCCGTGACGACCACGGCCAGAAACCCTCCGCCCACCGTGGAAAGCAGGGTGACGACCGCCGTGACACCCGCCCCGGACAGCAAACTGACGCCCAGCATCACCTCGAACAACACCGCCGTGACATAGAACCGGTTGGCGCTTTCGAGCATGCGCACCGGCAGCCCCACCCACATGAAAAATTTCGCCGTTCCGGGGCCGAAGCGTTTTTCAATAAACTCGACCACCGTGGCGCAGCCGGTGCGCCGCCAGCGCGCGCCGAACACATAATATCCGGCGAAAAACACGGGCAGCTGCGCCACGATCAGCAGCGC
This sequence comes from Opitutaceae bacterium, assembly GCA_031282705.1. Taxonomy (GTDB): domain Bacteria; phylum Verrucomicrobiota; class Verrucomicrobiia; order Opitutales; family Opitutaceae; genus Termitidicoccus. Next base: position 6,931 of record JAITDF010000027.1, read on the forward strand.
GTTCAACGAACCATGACGATAGGCGATGGATGCATTGGCGACAAAAACCGACGCCGAGAACGCCGTCATGAAAAATGAAAGCCCGCTGAACCAGAACGAGGTCCTTCCGCCCGACCCGTAAAAGTCGCCGGAGTTTTTTATCATCCGCGTGAAATACAGGCTCACGCCAATCAGCAGCGCGCCATATCCGGCCATCAGCCACCAGAAGCCAGGGTCAAGTTTTAATGCGGCCATTTTATTTATCCCCATTCAGAGGTTGAGCCGGTGGCAAGATGCCGTTGGCGTCAAGGAAGTTCAGGGCGCGCCCGGTGCATTCCCGCTCCTGTTTCGCCCCCAGGACGAACCCGTGTTTGCGTCCGGGCGCCATGACCAGTTCGTATTTGACGCCTGCCTCGCCGAGCCGGGCCGCAAAAGCCCGGGCGATTTCCGGTGAAATGGTGGCATCCCTGTCGCCATGCATGATGAGGGTTGGCGGCGCGCCCTTTTTTATATACGTGACCGGGGACGCCCGTGCAAGCAGCTCCCCGTCGCCGGCATCCCCGCGCTTGAATATATTCGCGCCGAAAAGCCGGAGATCGTGCGTGCCGTAAACGGAAATCACCGCGCGCACCGCCGGAAGATCGGCCGCCGGGCGATTGCCGCGCAATTCCGCGTCATTGCCGTGCAGGGCATACGCGCCCAGCAAAGCAAGATGCGCCCCGGCGGAATAGCCAAGCAGCGCCACCCGCCCGGAATCGATCCCATAAGACCTTGCCCCGGCTGATTTGAGCCAGCACAGCGCGGCGGCCACGTCCTGCAAATTCCGGGGCCAGGCTTCATGTGTCTTCCCGCCCTTCCACGGGCCGTCCCTGTAACGAAACAAATCGTAATTCATGGAAACCACGACCATGCCTTTTTCGGCGAAGGCATTGCCTGTGATTTGCTCGCGCTTGTCCGCCTTGTCTCCGACCGCCCATCCGCCGCCATGAATCATCAGCACCGCCGGACGGAGCCCCGGCCACCGTCCCGGTTCGGGTTGGTAAACATCCACGCGCGCCGAGGGGCTCCCTCCGGGAATCGCCATGTCATTTGTGACGGCCGCCGCGCGCAAGGGCGGGGCAAACCATAATAATATAATTGATGATAAAATAAATCCGGTCGTTTTCATTGCCGTTGAATCAAAATTTGATGATATTCAAACCCGGGCGGAGGGGACAGGACATCCCGGCCCATCTGAATTCGCCGGACAGTGCGTCGGGCAGGGAAACCTCGCCCCGCACGCTTCCCCCGCTGAAGCTCAGTTTCAACAAAATCGAGGCGGCACGCCACGGAAAGTCCACCTCCAGGCCTGGCAGCCGGCCGGGCAGCGGCTCGACAATCACACTGGAGAATCCAGCCGAGCCCGGGCGGATTCCCGCAATCGTCGCGTAGGCATGAAACAAGGGGTGCGACGCCCAGCCGTGACAGTCGGAGCGGCACGGCTCCGCCGCCTCGATCGGCGTGCGCAATCCCCTGGCCAGCAAATCGCGCCAGGGGGCGAGCCGGTCATGCAGCCAGTCCGATGCCGCTTCGTGGCAGGCCTCGAATAGATAATGCATGAAATAATAAGAAGCCGGCGCGAGTTTATTGTTTTCCGCCGCGCGGCGGGCCGCCTCCAACAGCGTCCGTTTTCCCCGCCTGTTTTGCAACAATGCCAGGGCGGCCAGCGCCTGGGTATGCTCGCTCAATGAATCAACCCCGGGCGCGTCGCGAAACAGTCCGTCATTATTGACGCACCCCGTGAGCACGGCGGCGCCGGCCTTGTCCGCCAGCGTTTTCAGACACCCGGCCCTGGCCGGCGTCCCGACCGCATCCTCGATGCGGGCGCCCGCCTGCAATGCCAGAATATAAAACAGATTCAACGGCGCCCGGCGCCCGGCGGCATCGGAGGGCGGCACGCCGTTCCGCCAATGCGGGCACCAATCGACAAAGTGCCAGCCCGGCAGCCCGCGCAGCCAGCCGTCGCGCCCCAGATAATCTTCGAAAAGGTCCAGGGTGGCCCGCACTCCCGTGAGCTGGGCCTTCACAAATACAGGGTCATCGCGCCACAGGAGGAAGTCATCGACCATCAACACCCATATCAACGAAAACACCGGCAGCACCTGTCCGACCCGGGCGGGATACCTCGACCACGTCCATCCCCCGCCCTTGTGGCGCGAATCATTAAACACCTGGATTGCTTTCCGCGCCAGCCGGTCATCCTCCTCCAGGCAACGATGCACCAGCGCCTCCACCCGGGCATCGCCGGCATACATTAATTGCTCGAACGCCGGGCAGTCCGCATACATTTCATGGCAGCTTGCCCGGATGCCCCGGTCGCAAAGTTTAAGCACCCTGCCGAGCGTGTCATCCGGGCATTCAAAACGTGAACGCGACCGCACCGGATAACCGGTCTGCTCGCAAGCCAGGCGGCGGATGACCAGGGGATGATCCGCCGTGCGCACGCGAACCAATAAATACCGGCCGGCGCGCCACCAAGGCGCTTGCAGAAACTCGACGCCCCCGCCCCCCGCCGGGGCAAACGTATCGCCAAAACCATAAAAAAATTTGCCGGCGATTTCGTCGCGATGCCCCTTTTCAACCAGAAAATTGTTCTCCTTGAGCTCGGCGGATGCGCCCAGCGATTCCGCCCATGACAGATCAATGCGCGCGCCCCGCCCCCCGCTTGTCTCGATGCCGGGATAGGCGGTGATTATCGTCTCCGCATCAAGCAACGCGGTCCATTCGCCATGCGCCCCGATGAGCACTTCGTTTCCCTCCGCCAGCTCCGTTGCCGGACTTCTTTCCCCGCCGGGAATCCACTCCTGCCGCATCTTTTCATCATCCGCCAGCCACCCGCCGCATTCGGCGCGCGCCTTCCAATGGCTCCACCCGGAATGAATTTGCTCGGGCAGCCCGCTCTGCTGCAAAACCCATTGCACGGGCAGGCGCCCGTTCACGCTCTCAGGCCGGGTGTCCGCCACTGGAACCGCGGGAACGGCCTCTCCCTGCCCCGCCAAGGCTCCGTTTATAAAATAGCCGGGGCCGATGAAATGCGCCCCCGGCAGCTTCCGCCCGGCAATGGGAATAAACTCCGCGCAACGGCGCGCCATCCAGCCTGCGCTCCCGGTCGTCAGCAGCGGGTTTGCGGCCCCGTCCGCCGCCAGCAGAAAGGCGGGGCGCCTCGACACATGGGCATACGGGGCGAGGTCGCCGAGCCACCAGACCAATGCGCTCCACTCATGCCGTCCAGGCGGCAAATCGACGCGGTATCCCGCATAGTAATGGCGCTCCGGCGTGCCGGCGTCCGGGCCCCGGGCCGCAATCCTGCCATCGATGGACAGGACAAAACGCTGGTCGGCGGTGACGTAAAACTCGACCGGCCCGCCCGCCCATTCAAAGGCCGTGGTGAACCGGCAAAACTGCGGCTGGCCGTCGGGCGCGTCCCCCCGGTGCCAGATCCATTTGGCCGGCGGCGGCGTGCCCGGGGCATCCGCGGGCGGCAGGCGAAGGCATGAAAGTGGCGCGGAGTCGGCTTGGGAAATTGGCATGAAGTAAAATTTGATGCGCGAGAGTTACACGAGTAACCAACTTAAAAGTCAACCCCCTTGTTGCAACTTCCGTTTCATAGGGGGTGTGATTGCATTTGCCGGAAAAAGGGGGTTGTTGCTATTTTCGATGAAACAGCAAAGTTCTATGAGACCGCAAAAGCCCCGGAGGGGCGGCAGCGATTAGCCGTGGGTGACAAGCGCAGCGAGGAACCCACGGAAAACGCAATATATCCCCAAGCCCTGAAGGGGCGGCAGCGGGCCGGCTTCGCCGGCAGTTTAAGTTTGAAGTTTAACTGATGTTACGCGGCCCCGTCGTACCGCAGACTTCCAAGTCGGCTTCGAAGCTCATGCCTGATTGCGGGTTCGCGGCCAGGCGTGAGTTTTTAAGCAGGTTTGGAAACCTGCGGTACGACGGAAATGCGTAACATCAGAAGTTTAAGTTGAAGCAAGAAAGCGGAGGCCGGTTTCAGCCCCGGAGGGGCATGATATTGGCAGCACTCCCCCGGAACGGCCCGGTCTTGGTGAGAAAGAGAAAAGAGAACGGGAACGAGGAAATATATTGGTGGCACGGCGTGGAAACGACGGAATGTCCCGTAGGAACATGATATTGGTAGCACGGCGTTTCAACGCCGTGTTTGGGTTGCACGCCAAACCGCATCCCGTAGGGATGCAACCGTCCGGTTTTGTCCCTGCGGGACACGGGTATTGCGGGGGGGCGTGGTCACGGGGCTGAAACTCCCTGCCACGCGATCCGCCGCCGCGCCTTCGCGAAGCCCTGAATTCCTTTGGCGGCGCAACCTCAGTCTGGTCATTGGAATTTGGAATTTTTTTGGGATTTGGGATTTTCCCACCGGGAGTGGGAACCTCATTTGAAAAACTCCTTCAACGCCTCGCGCTCGGCCGGCGTCAGCCGGTCCACCCACACGGCCTCGCCACCCTGCGCGGCGCCGGACACACCGCCGGCGTCCGTCAGGCCCTGCATCGCGGCCGGGTCGATCTCGTGCTCGCCCCGCCCCGTGCCGATGCGGTCGCCCAGCGCGGCGCGCGAGTAATCGTCATTCCGCACCGTCTGCACCCGGCCCGGGCCGACATCGCTTTCCCGGTCGGAAAACGTCAGCGGCGCGTCGCCGCGTCCGCGGGTCGGCACTCCGCCGCCGCCAAGCGCCAGCGCATCGCCGGCGGCGGCGCCCGGCAGGAGCAGCACCGCGTCCGGCTCCTCCCCGTCGTCGCCGGGCATCCATGCCTTTTCGCCGTCCGCGCCCGCCGCGCTCTTCACCTTCACGCCGCGCACGACGCGGCCGGCCTGCGCAAGCCGCCGGCCAAGCGCGGCGGCCGCCTCCGGGGAAAGTGTTTTCAGTTGCGACGGGTCGAGCCCCTCCAGCCCCCGCAAGGCCTCCGCCAGCGCGCCGCCGGCGGCGAGTTCGCCGTCGCGCAACCCGTGCAGCGCCGCGTCGAGCCGCGCGCCCGTTTCCCGGAGCTGTTCGTCCGTGAGCGCGTCGCGCGCGTCCGCGTCGCCCAGCGCGCGCATCGCGCCGGCCGCCGTGTCGAAATGCCCCGCCAGCCCGTCCATCGCGCCCTCGGTTTGCCGCCGGAGCGCGTCCGCCGCCTCCAGCGCCGAGTGGGAAT
>JAITDF010000552.1 GCA_031282705.1 Opitutaceae bacterium
TCTTTGGTGTCCCAGGGCATGGGCCGGGAGCCTAGGCTCCCGGCCCATGCCCTGGGACACTGCAAAAGTGTCACCCCCTTAGCGGGACATGTGTTACCCTCATAGCGGGACAATACACGCCGAGACCGCCGTCGTTTGCCTCGTGGTGCTCGCGGCGGTCTCGGCGAGACCGCCCTACCAAAACGGGCCGCCGCGTAACATCAGTCAGTAAAGTGACACCAAGTATCCTGGCATGTTTCGCCGCCGCCTTGAATGAAAAAAGCCGCGGACCGGGTGGTTCGCGGCTTTTTGTGAGGAGGGGCGGGGCGGCGCGGTGGCCGGCGCCCGGCGGGCATCGTTGTCAGCCGGCCTCGACGTGCGCTTCTTCCGCCGGCGGGGGCGGGGGCTCGACGGGGATGTCGAGGCCGAGGGGGAGCGTGACCTTGAGGCGCTTGTAGGAGGGCAGGCCGGTGCCGGCGGGGATGAGGTGGCCCATGATCACGTTTTCCTTGAAGCCTTTCAGCATGTCCACCTTGCCGAGGGTCGAGGCGTCGGTGAGGACGCGCGTCGTTTCCTGGAAGGAGGCCGCGCTGATGAAGGACTCGGTTTCGAGCGAGGCTTTTGTGATGCCGAGGAGGATCGGCTCGGCCTCGGCGGGTTTGCCGCCGGCTTCCTCGATGCGCTTGTTGTTCAGGAGGAAGGTCGTGCGGTCAATCTGCTCGCCCCAGAAGTATTCGCTGTCGCCGGGGTCGGAGATGCGGACTTTGCGCAGCATCTGGCGGATGATGATTTCGATGTGCTTGTCGTTGATGGTCACGCCTTGCAGGCGGTAAACTTCCTGCACTTGCGAGATGAGGAAGTCGTAGAGGGCGCTGGGGCCGAGGATTTCGAGGATTTCGTGCGGGTCGGCGGCGCCTTCGGTGAGGTGCTGGCCTTTGTGCACGACGTCGCCGGGCTGCACGATGATGTGCTTGCCGGCGGGGATGAGGTGCTCCTCCTCCTGCGAGGTCTCGGAGTTTGTGACGACGAGTTTGCGTTTGCCGCGGACGGAGCCTTCGAAGGAGACCACGCCTTCGATGCGGGCCATCTCGGCGGCGTCCTTCGGGCGGCGGGCTTCGAAGAGTTCGGCCACGCGGGGGAGGCCGCCGGTGATGTCCTTGGTCTTGGAGGCCTGGCGCGGGGTTTTGGCCAGGAGGGCGCCGGGGGCGATGGTGTCGCCTTCGTTGACGGCGATTTGCGCGCCGACGGGAATCGAGTAGGCGGCGAGGGGTTTGCCGGCGGCGTCGCGGACTTCGATCTGCGGGTTGAGGTCCTCCTTGTGCTCGACGACGACGGTGGCGATGCGGCCGGAGGATTCGTCGAGCTCGCGCTTCACGGTCACGCCCGGTATCATGTCCTTGAATACAAGGGAGCCGCCTTTTTCGGAGAGGACGGGGATGTTATACGGGTCCCACTGGGCGAGGATGGCGTTTTTCTCGATTTTCGCGCCGTCGTGGACGTGGAGGAAGGAGCCGATGACGATGTTGTGCGTCTCGAGTCCCTCGCCGGCTTCGTCAACGATTTCGATGGTGCCGGTTTTGTTGAGCACGATGGCGGCGCCGTCGGCGGTTTCGACGAGGCGGAGGCCCTTGTATTTGACGATGCCGGAGGCGCGGACGCGGATTTCGGGGACTTTGAAGCCGCCGGAGGCGACGCCGCCGATGTGGAAGGTGCGCATGGTGAGCTGCGTGCCGGGTTCGCCGATGGACTGGGCGGCGATGATGCCGACGGAGTCGCCGATCTTGGCCACGCGGTTGGTGGCGGGGTTGATGCCGTAGGATTTGCCGTCGATGCCGTATTTGCTCGTGGAGGTGAGCGGGGACATGATTTTGACGCGTTCGATGCCGGACTCGTCGATTTTGGCGGCGATTTCCTCGGTGATGAGTTCGCCGGAGCCGACGATGCGTTCGGTGGGGTTGAGCGGGTCGTAAATGTCGTCGCTGGAGAAGCGGCCGATGATGCGTTCGCGCAGGCCGACGATTTCGTCGTCGCCTTCAAAGATGGCTTTTTTCCACACGCCGTCGCGGGTGCCGCAGTCGTCCTCGGAGATGACGACGTCCATGGCGACGTCGCAGAGTTTGCGGGTGAGGTAGCCGGCGTCAGCGGTCTTGAGGGCGGTGTCGGCGAGGCCTTTGCGGGCGCCGTGGGTGGAGATGAAGTATTCGAGCACGGTGAGGCCCTCGCGGAAGGAGGAGAGGATGGGGCGCTCGATGATTTCGCCGGAGGGTTTGGCCATGAGGCCGCGGGTGCCGCAGAGCTGGCGGACCTGCTGTTTGTTGCCGCGGGCGCCGGAGTCCATCATGATGTAAACGGGGTTTACCTCGTTGCGGCCTTCGTTGCCTTCGAGTTTCGAGAACACGGCCTTGGCAATCTGGTCGGTGGCGCCGGTCCAGATGTCGATGACTTTGTTTTTGCGCTCGCCGTCGGTGATGATGCCTTTGCCGAACTGGGCGTCCACCTCGGCGATTTTTTTGCGGGAGTCGGCGACGATGTCTTTCTTGGACTCGGGGATGATCATGTCGTCGATGCCGATGGAGATGCCGGCTTGGAAGGCGGTCTGGAAGCCGAGTTCCTTGAGGCGGTCGAGGGTCTCGACGGTGACGTAGTTGCCCGTGACCTTGTAGGTGTTGAGGATGAGGTCGCCGAGTTTGCCCTTGGCGACGGGGAAGTTCACGAAGCCGAGGCCGGCGGGCCAGATTTGGTTGAAGATGACGCGGCCGACGGTGGTGCGGACGGTCTTGCGTTCCTTGTTGCCGTAAACGGTGTCCCGGCCGAAGTCGGGGTTGGGGACATCGACCCAGTTGTGGACCTTGAGTTCGCCCTCGGCCTTGGCGAAGAGGACTTCCTGGAGGCCGGCGAGCAGGGGCACGCGCTGGCCGGGGGCGGGTTTCCGGCGGGGCTCGATGGTGAGGTAATAGGAGCCGAGCACGATGTCCTGCGAGGGGGTGAGAATGGGCTTGCCGGAGGAGGGCGAAAAGATGTTGCTCGTCGCCATCATGAGGAGTTTGCACTCCATGATGGCTTCGAGGGAGAGCGGCACGTGCACGGCCATCTGGTCGCCGTCGAAATCCGCATTATATGCCGTGCAGACAAGGGGATGCACACGAATGGCCTCGCCCTCGATGAGCACGGGCTCAAACGCCTGGATGGACAGGCGGTGGAGCGTGGGCGCGCGGTTGAGGAGCACGGGGTGGCCCTTGGTGACTTCCTCAAGGATGTCCCAGACCTCGGGGGACTTTTTCTCGATCATCTTGCGGGCGCCGCGCACGGTGTGCACGAAGCCCAGCTCCTTCAGGCGGCGGATGATGAAGGGCTCGAAGAGGACGAGCGCCATTTTCTTCGGGAGGCCGCACTGGTTGAGCTTGAGTTCGGGGCCGATGACGATGACGGAGCGGCCGGAGTAATCGACGCGTTTGCCGAGGAGGTTTTGGCGGAAGCGGCCCTGCTTGCCCTTGAGCATGTCGGAGAGGGACTTGAGGGGGCGGTTGCCGGCGCCGGTGACGGGGCGCCCGTGGCGGCCGTTGTCGAAGAGGGCGTCCACGGCCTCCTGCAACATGCGCTTTTCGTTATGGATGATAACGTCGGGCGTCTTGAGTTGCATGAGGTTTTTCAACCGGTTGTTGCGGTTGATGACGCGGCGGTAGAGGTCGTTGAGGTCGGAGGTGGCGAAGCGTCCGCCTTCGAGCGGGACGAGGGGGCGCAGGTCGGGCGGGATGACGGGGAGGACTTCCATCACCATCCACTCGGGGCGGGACTTGGACTGGATGAAGCCTTGGATGACCTTGAGGCGCTTGGAGAGTTTTTTCTTGATTTGCTTGGAGCGGGTGGCGCGCATCTGCTCTTGGAGCTCGGTGACGGTGGCGTCCATGTCCATCGCGACGAGGGCCTCGCGCACGGCCTCGGCGCCCATTTTGGCGACGAAAGAGTCGTCGCCGTATTCATCGACGGCCTGGCGGTATTCGACGTCGGTGAGGAGTTGCTTGGGTTCGAGCGGGGTCCGGCCGGGGTCGAGGACCATGTAGTTTTCGTAATAGATGACGCGCTCAAGGGAGCGGGCGGTCATGTCGAGGAGCAGGCCGAGGCGGCTGGGCATCGACTTGAGGAACCAGATGTGCGCGACGGGCACGGAGAGGTCGATGTGGCCCATGCGCTCGCGGCGGACGCGGGAGATGGTGACCTCGACGCCGCAGCGGTCGCAGATGACGTCCTTGTATTTGATGCGTTTGTATTTGCCGCAGGCGCATTCGTAGTCGCGGACGGGGCCGAAGATTTTCTGGCAAAAGAGGCCGCCGGGCTCGGGCTTAAAAGTGCGGTAGTTGATGGTCTCCGGGTTTTTCACCTCGCCGCGGGACCACGACTTGATGGTGTCGGGGGCGGCCACGGTGATGGTGACGCAGTCGAACGGGCTGGCTTCGAGACCGAGGGCCGCGCGGGCTTCCTCACGGGCTATGGAGCCGCCTGCGGCGTGTTCTGATGGTTGGATGCTCATGGTGGAAAAATTGACGCTTTGGGGAGCAGCAAACGTGAAGGGAGGATCAAGAGCAAGGGGTTTTTGAATCAAGGGAAGGCGAAAAATCGTTCCGGGCATTGTGATTGCGGCCTTGCGAGGGCGCGGCCCGGCCCGCGGAACCCATCCGAACAACCCCGGGGCCCTGCATGCGGCCTCTCCCGCTCCACCTTCATCAGGAAACCTCTGAAAATTGAACGGAAGACACCAAAGGCACCCCGCTATTTTGAATGGATTTCACATCATGCCGCCGTGAAGCGGAGACGGCGATTGACCTTTTCAGCCCCGGAGGGGCGGCGGCTTTTAGCCGTGAGCGACGAGCGCAGCGAGGAACCCGCGGAATCCATCAAGAAAAAAACGAGCCCTGACAAGGCGGCGGCGAGGGAAGGGCGGGGAAATGCGATGAGGCGGACGGCGCGCGCCGCCGCCCCTCCGGGGCCGACCGCCGCTGCTCCGGGGCTTCACTGTCGCATCGGAAAACAGAGGCGAACCAAATTTTTTGGGGTTCCCGTCACTGATGTTGCGCGGCCCCGCCGTCCCGCGGACTCCGCCAGTTTGACTGCCTGTCTTGATATCTGGCAATCCACCCTGAATGTGTTAGCACTTCACGGCAAATGCCCGACCCCTCGTCTCCGCCGCCGACATTGCAACAAATCGCCGATCATCTTGGGGTGAGCAAAACCGCCATGTCGCTGGCGTTGCGCGACCAGCCGCGCATTTCCGCGGGCCTCAAAAAACGGGTCCGCCAGGCGGCGTCCGCGCTTGGCTACACGCCGAATGCGCTCGTCGCCGCACACATGGCGCACCTGCGCCGCCGCCGCGCGCCGCGTTACCAGGCGACGCTCGCCCTGGTGCTGTCGTGGAGCCGCGCGCAAATCCGGCAGAGCGTCGCCGGCGAGCTTTACCGGCTTTACCGGCGCGGCGTTTTTGAACGCGCCGCGCAGCTCGGCTATGTCGTCGAGGAATTTTCGCTCGCCGCCGGCGGGCTGGATTCGCCCGGCGACGCCGGCGTGCTGGAGGCCGGGCGGCTCGCCGTCGTGCTCAAGAGCCGGGGCATTCACGGGGTGGTGGCCGCGCCCGTGCCGGTGCCCGGCGGGCGGCTTGACTTCGCCTGGGCCGATTTCGCGGCGGTGGCGCTCGGGTATTCGATCGGCGCCCCCGATTTGCACCGCGCGTGCCAGGATGCGTTCAGCGGCATGGGCTGCGCGCTCGCGGAGGTGGCCGCGCGGGGCTACCGGCGCCCGGGGCTCGTGCTTGCAAAAGAGGACGACGCCCGGGTCAACCACCTCGCGCTGGCCCGCTTTCTCGCGTGGCAGCGCACGGAGGGCGCGGCGGAGCCGGTGCCGGAGCTGCTGCTTGAGGAGCAGCGGGCGGACCTCGTGGTGCGCTGGTTCCGCCGGCACAGGCCCGATGCGGTCATCAGCTCAAGCGCGCAGGTGTGCGCCTGGTTGCGCGAGGCCGGCGTCCGCGTGCCGCGCGACGCGGGATTCGCCTCCACTTTCTGGCTGCCCGTGCTCAAGGGGCTGAGCGGTGTTTACGAAAACTATGACCTGATCGGGGCCAGCGCGGTGGACATGCTGGTGGGGCAGCTGCATCGCAACGAGCGCGGCGTCCCCGCCGAGCCGAAGCACACGCTCCTGCCCGTCCGCTGGATGGACGGTGGCACCTTGCGCGCAAGGCCCGGAAGACGCGGCGCGGCGGGGGAGCCGCCCGCATAAGCGGCGCCCCACGAGCGACGGCCCCGAAGACCTGCGCGGCCCTGCGCGGCAAAAGCCGCCGCGAAGCGGAGACAGCGATTGACCTTTTCAGCCCCCTCCGGGGCTTCACTGTCCCATCGAAAACTGCGACAAACCCCGAAATCAGTGTAACTGATGTTACGCAGTCGGCAGATTTTGGCAGGGCGGTCTCGGCGAGACCGCCGTCGTTTGCCTCGTGGTGCTCGCGGCGGTCCCGGCGAGACCGCCCTACCAAAACTGGCCGCCGCGTAACATCAGTTCTTAATCCATTATGAAAATCCGTCGCTCCGCCGTTTCCTCCGCCCTTGGTTTTTGCGCGCTGGCCGCGGCCGTCATGCCATCGCCGCTCAGCGGGCAAAATGTGAATCGCATTTCGTCTTTGCCGGTTATCAACCTGCCCTACGCCCACCCCAACTCCTCCTTTAATGGAGGCGCAGGCACTCTTACTCTTACTGGAGTCGCAGTCACTATTTCCAAGGGATTGGGCCCCCCCGCCTCGCTTGTTCTCAAAATATACCGCCAGCCCGCCGAAGAGATTCTGTTCGCGAACCAAACGCTCTCGTTTACCACGAACTTGGGATATGATGGCCACGGAGTGGGCGTCATTGGCGGCATTGGCGGCCATCCCCCTTACACGGCATCCCTCCAATGGCAGATTTCCAAGGACAACGGCCGAACTTGGAACAAGTTAAACGACGCCATCATCACCTCGAATACGACAGGCCCTTTGCAGCCCTTGGGCTGGCTGCCCGCGACCTGCGCCAATCATTTCGACATGGGCCTTCTCACCCCGGCCATGAACGGCTGGCAGTATCGCCTCACGGCCACGATAGAGGAATCCTTTAATTCCAGTTACCTCCCGCCCGGCACCACCACCACGAGCGCCCCCATCCCGCTGACGGTCAGGCCCTCCCATCTCGTCGCGCCGAGCGCGCTCACCATCGACAACGCAGGCGTCATCTACGTCGCCGATTCCATCTCGCACGCGATCTGGAAAATCACGCCCGGCAACCAAGCCTCCATCCTCGCGGGCAGCACCACGGGGCAGCCGGGCAAGGCCGACGGGCCGGGCGCCGCCGCCCGTTTCAACAAACCCTCCGGCATCGCATGGCACGCCTCGGGCGCGCTCTATGTCGCCGACTCGGGCAACCACACCCTCCGCGTCATCGCCCCGGACGGCACCGTCGGCACGCTCGCCGGCGCGCCCGGCGACACACCCGGCGTCGCCGGATACCAGGAGGGTGCCGGCGCGACGGCCCTCTTTGACAACCCGACCGCGCTCGCCGCCGACGCCCAAGGTAATGTCTATGTCGCCGACACCGGCAACAACTGCATCCGCAAAATCGCCCCGGACGGCGCCACGAGCCGGGTCGCCGGGAGCCGGGCCACACTGGGAAATGCATGTGGAATGCTCACCTTGAGCAGTGCCGGACAACTTGCCTGGACCGGCGCCGTGCGGCTTAATCTGTCCGGCTCGCTGTCTGTCATAAGCGGCACGAGCGCGTTTAACGGCGGGGTGTTGCAACTCGACCATGCGGTCCTTGCTGACAGCGGTCTCATCCCGCTTGCCGGCGCCGGCGGGCGGGGCACGCTCACCCTGGATGCCGGCGGGCAATTCACGACGGACGCCGCCGGCGGCGGCTTGACGCTGCTGGATGTCGATTCGTCCGGCCTCTTCTCCGGCACGTTTCTCCATGCCAGCGGCTTGACCGTGGTTTTGTCCGGCAACGTGTTCGAGGACCTCGACACCGGCGCCGGTGTTTACGGCGGCGGCGCGGACTATGAGCCGCCCTCGCTGAACGATGATTATTATTTCAACGCGCCCTCCGGCCTCGCCCTGTCCCCGGACGGGAAAACCCTGTATGCCGCCGACACGCTCAACGGCGCCGTTTGCGCCGTCAACCTCTCCACCGGCGGCGTGACGCCGCTGCAATTGCGCGGGCATTGGAGCGACGGAAGCACCACGGACGCGACGCTCACCCACCCCCAGGGGCTCGCGTTCGACGCCCGCGGCAATCTCTATATAACAGACGCGGGCAGCGCCGTTATTATAAAAACCGGCACGGACGGGGACGCGACCATCCTGGCGGGCAGTTTCGATTGCAATTATATAAACGGTGCGGGTTACGACGCGGCCTTCGACCTGCCCTCGGACGTGGCGGTTGACGGCGCGGGCAACCTCTACGTCGCCGACACGGGCAACGCGCTCCTCCGCAAAATCACCATGACCGGCACCGGCGTCACCGTGGACGCAGTGGTGCTGCAAACCCCCGGCGCGCCGCCGGACAATTCCGCAAACAACAACGGCGGTGGCGGCGGCGGCGCGCCCTCGGCGTGGTATTGGCTCGCGCTGCTCGCGCGCGCCCCCTTGCGCCGCGCCATCGGAAACAGCGATTGAACAAAAAGGGGGCCGTCCGAAGAGGCCGGGGCGGAATGGCGCCAAAAACCTTCCCGCCGCGGACAGGCGCGCCCCCATCGGCCTTCCTCTTTCTCGTTCTCTTTCTCTTTCCTCTTTCCTCTTTCCTCTTTCCTCTTTATTCTTTCCTCTTTATTCTTTCCTCTTTATTCGTCTCGTTCTCGTTCTCGTTTTCTTTTTTTGTCAAGTGCGGACAGGGAGAACGCGAAAGAATGAGAACGGAGAAAGAGGAAAGAGGAAGGGGAAAGATTCCGGCGGGCGGGCGGTGGCGCGGGAGACCTCCAGCCTCGAAAGAAAATTTTGTCGCATTGCACGGCGGGTTGGTTTTGTTTCAGGCGTTCTTTGGCACGGGCCCTTAGCTCAGCGGTTAGAGCAGGGGACTTTTACGGGTCGCCGGCGTGGAAACGCGCCGGTAGTCAGGTGTAAACTCGGTGAACGGTCTTTTTTTCAAAAAGCTCCCAACGCCGAGCCAAGCCCGCGCGGCAAACCCGCTCGGGAAGGTGTAGAGACCATAATCACCCGCCTAAATCCGCCCGCGCGGCGGACAGGGCGAAGGCATGGTCCAGACCACGAACACGGCGCACCCGCGCCGTGGCGGCGAAAGCCGAAGTGGCAGGCATAATCCCTTGGTCGTCGGTTCGAATCCGACAGGGCCCACCAAAGAAAAGACGAACGGCGGAGGCGGACTCACGGTGCGTTTTATCATCCGGCTGATGTTGCGTGGAAATCCCGCCCCCTTCAGTTTGCCCGGATAATGACAGCCATCATCACCTCAGCGCTTCTCGCCTTGGACCTCGCGTTTGACAATTGCACGGTGACTCGCGACGCCTCGGACACCATTGCCGGCCCCCGGAACGAGATTGTTGCGAACGTGCCGCCGCGCACCATCGTCCGGCTGGACCTTCACCCGTCCGAAAAATCCACCATCCGCGTGGAAATCTGGCTGCCCGACAAAAAGGACTGGAACGGATGCTTCCTCGGTCTCGGCTCCGGGGGAATGGGCGGATACATGTTGGAGCACAAGGATTTTGCCGCCCCGCTCAGGCAGGGCTACGCGACCGCCTACTCCGACCTCGGCACAACGGTTTCAGGCATCGGCAATCCCGATGTCTGGAAAGACTTCGGGCACCGCGCCACGCACCTGACGGCAGTGGCTGGCAAGGCAATCACCAAAAACTTTTACGGCCGCGCGCCGGAATTTTCGTATTTCAAGGGCGGCTCGACGGGGGGGCAGCAAGCCCTGTCCCTCGCACAAAGGCACCCGGACGACTATGACGGGATCATCGCCGGCGTTCCCGCCCACCGCCGCGTCGCCTTGCACGCCTGGTTTGTCTGGAACGAACAGATTTTCCAGAAGTGCCCGTTCACCGAGTCGCAGGCGAACGCAATCCGCAAGGCCGGATACGATGTCCTCGCCCCGCGCACGCCGGAAAAGCTCGCCGGGAAAACGGTCGCCGACCCGGTTTTGCAGCCCGGTGACATCGACGCTGTCATCCGCCACGCGTTGAAAAACGATCCTTCGCTCACCCCCGCGCACGCCGCCGCGCTGAAAAAACTTTTTGAAGGGCCGCGCCGCGCCGACACCGGAGAAAAAATCTTTGATGGCATTCCTCTCGGCGCTCCGTTGTGGCGTGGCGGCGATCATTTTTATCCGTTCAGGTGGTCATTGGGGGCGGATTTTGATTTCCTGAAATTCGATTTTGCCGGCGATTACGAAAAATACCGCGCAACCCTGTCCCCCGACCTCGACGCCGAGAACACCGACCTGGAACCGTTCAGGAAGCGGGGCGGCAAGCTGCTGATGTATTCCGGGGCGGTGGACGCGATTGTCCCGTTTCACGCGACGCTCGATTATTACAACCGTGTTTCAGAGCGGCAGGGCGGACGTGGGAACACCCGCGAATTTTTCCGTTATTGGATCATCCCCGGCATGGGGCATTCTTGGGACTGGATGAACCGCGGTCCCGACTGGCTGACCTTGTTGCGGAACTGGCGCGAGAAGGGCGTGGTCCCGGGCGAAGTGAAAATCAGCCGGGTTGATGCAAACGGTGTCATCGAGGCTGCCATTCCCGTGCTTCCGCAATAGTTCTTTTTGCCGGGAACTGAAGTCAGGCGGAGGGCGGATTGGCAGGAGGGGCGTCGCAAGCGGTGCCCGCGAAGAGAATTAAGCAGCTGATGTTACGCAGTCGGCAGATTTTGGCAGGGCGGTCTCGCCCAGACCCCCCCAGGTTTGCGGGTGGTGCGTAGCGGCGGGCGAGGCGAGACCCCCCACCCCAAAAAAGCCGCCGCGGAAAAACAATAG
>JAITDF010000061.1 GCA_031282705.1 Opitutaceae bacterium
GTCTTTGCAACCCGTTAAAAATCAACAGGAAATGGTGGACCCTAATGGACTCGAACCATCGACCTTTTCCATGTCAAGGAAACGCTCTAACCAACTGAGCTAAGGGTCCGCAAAAACAAGAGCCGCAGAGTAAGCACGGGTTATGTGGCGGGGGGCAAGGAAAATTTTTGCCCTCCCCGCATCCTTTGCGGACAGACGGCGGACGGGGCCGCTCCATTGCCCGCCCGCCGGCGGCCAACCGCACCCGGCCCGGCGGGCCGGCACCCGAAATTTCCGTTATTTTCGCGCCCGCCTCACGTGCCGCTTGTTTTCGCACGGGATTTTACGCAAGCTGCCGGTGCCATGCTCAATGTCATGAAAACCAAGGCCGCCCTGCCCGCCCTCTTCACCGCCTGCCTGCTCCCGCTTTCCGCGCAAAACCCGGCCGTCGAAATCACCAACCTCCGCGAAGACGTGCGGATACTCTACCAGCGCATCGAACGGCTCGAATTGATGGTCGAGCAGTTGCAGGCGCAAAACAGCCGGCTCCAGACCCAGGCCGCCGCCGGCGCGCAAAGCTACGCCACCGTCGCCCAGCTCAACGAGGCCATCGCCGAGGTCAACCGCGCCGCCAAGGCCGCCGCCGCCGGCAGCCGCACCGAAATCCTCGGCCAGATCCAGCGCCAGCTCGACGCCCTCGCCAGGCAAACCAACGACGCCTTCGCCGCCCTCTCGCGCAACCGCGCCGCCGCCAACGCCACCGCCGCGGTCACCCCGCCGGTCTTCTCCACTGATTTCCCCAAGGAAGGCATCACCTACACCGTCCAGCGCGGCGACACCATCAGCGTCATCGCGCGCAAAACCGGGGCGAAAGTGCAGGACATCATCAACGCCAACCGCATCGCCGACGCCACCAAACTCATGCCGGGCGAAAAACTCTTCATCCCCGGCGCCAAGGAATAACCGCCGCCGCGCGCCTCCCGCCCGCCGATCTTTTCCGGTAGTCCTCTCCATCCAATCCACCGCCCGCCAATCTTCTCCCGCAACGCTCTCCCGCCAACCTTCCGCCCGCTCAACCCTCTCCTGCCCCACCCCTCCCGTCCAACCACACCTCTTTTTCCCACCATGGCCGCAACACCAAAATCACGCCTGGGCCGCGGACTCGGCGGCATCATCGCCAACGCCACCAAGTCCGCCGCCGCCAAGGCCGCCTCTCCCGCGCCTGACACCAAGGCCGCGCCCGCCGCCGCCACCGCGCCCGGCGCCAAAGCCGCGGGCGCGCCCGCCGCCGCGCCCGCTCCATCCGCCGCGCCGCCCGCCGCCGCCGCCGCGCCCGCCCCTGCCGCGCCGCCCGCCACCACCGGGTTTCAGGAAATTTCCGTCCACCTCATCGAGCCCAGCCCCTACCAGGCCCGCCGCGAAATCACCGCCGGCCAGCTCGACGAACTGGCCGAAAGCATCCGCGCCGAGGGCCTGCTCCAGCCCGTCGTCGTGCGCCGGCACAAGGACAAATTCCAGCTCATCGCGGGCGAACGCCGCTGGCGCGCCTTCCTGATGCTCAAAATCAAGACCATCCCCGCGCGCGTCGTCGATGCCAGCAACGCCTCCGCCGCCGCGCTCGGCCTGATTGAAAACCTGCAACGCGAAGACCTCAACCCCATCGACGAAGCCTACGGCTACGCCAGCCTCATCCGCGACTTCGACCTCACCCAGGAGGCCGCCGCCGGCCGCGTCGGCAAAAGCCGCGCCGGCGTCGCCAACACGCTCCGCCTCCTCTCGCTCGACGCGGAAATCCAGGGCTACCTCGCCAAGGGCCTCGTGAGCGTCGGCCACGCGAAAGTACTGCTCGGCATCGAGGAGCCGCCGCAGCGCGCGCTGCTCGCCCGCCGCATCATCGGGGAAGGCCTGAGCGTGCGCGCCACCGAAAAAATCGTGCAGACGCGCAAAGCCGCCCCCGCCCCCGCCCCCGCCCCCGGCGCCGGCGACGCCACCGCGGGCGTCAAGGGCCGCGCCGTCCCGCCCGCCGAGTCCGCCGCCGTGGCCGGCATCCAGAAAAAACTCACCTCGCACCTCGGCGCCCGCGTGCAGGTGAAACACACGCCCAGGCGCGGCAAAATCATCATCGAATACGCCGGCAACGCCGACCTGCAGCGCATCCTAGAAAAACTCGGCGTCGAAGCGTGAACCCCCTGCGCGAGTGAGCACCATGCGCGACACCGTTGGGGCCACCCAGGCCATCGGCGCGAAACTGTTCCGCCTGCGCCTCCCCTTTCTCAAGGAACTGCGCGCCTACTCGCTCGTGCGCCTGCGCACCGACCTCGTCGCCGGCGCCACCCTCACCCTCGTCTCCATCCCGCAGGCCATCGGCTTCGCGCTCATCCTCGGCCTGCCGCCCCAGGCCGTCATCGTGTCGGTCATCATCGGCGGCTTTGTCGGCGCGCTCTTTTTCACCTCGCACCACCACGTCTTCGGGCCGACCAGCTCCATCAGCCTGATCACGGCGACGATGATCGCCGCCCACGCCGGGCCCGACCTGCCGCCCATCCAGCTCGCCGTGCTGCTGGCGCTGATGATCGGCTGCATCCAGTTTCTCGCCGGCCTGTTGAACTTCGGCGAACTCACGCGCTTCATCTCGCTCGCCGTCGTCGTCGCCTACAGCGCCGGCATCGGCCTGCTGCTCGTCGCCAGCCAGCTCCTCAACGTCCTCGGCCTCCACGCCCCGCAGGGCGGCTCGTTTGCCGGCAACCTCTGGACCGCCGCCCAAGGCATCGCCGGCGGGCGCGTCTCCTGGTGGTCGCTGTCCGCCGGCGCGCTCACCTGGCTGGTGTTCGAGGGGATCCACCGCCTCAAGCCGCGCTGGCCCGAGGCGCTGTTCGGCCTCGTGGTCATGGGCCTGATTGCGAAAATCATGATGCTGCTCATGCCCGGGGCGCCCCTCAAACTCGTGAGCGGGGAAGGCGCGCTGGCCGCCTCGCTGCCGGTGTTCGCCGGGCTGCATCTCACCGCGCCCGAAATCTCCGTGATTCCCTCGCTGCTCGGCATCGCGGTCGCCATTTCCATCCTCGGCATGTTGGAGGCGGCCTCCATCACCAAATCGCTCGCGGCCAAAAGCGGCCAGCAAATCGAGCCGCGCCAGGAACTCGCCGGCATGGGCGCGGCCAACATCGCCTGCGCGCTCTTCAGCGGCGTGCCCGGCTCCTCGTCGTTCGCGCGCTCGGCGGTGAATTTCCAGAGCGGCGCGTCCTCGCAGCTCTCGTCCATGTTCAGCAGCCTCGTCGTGCTCGCGGTGGTGCTGTTCATCACGCCCGCGTTCGGCTTCATCCCCGTGGCCGCGCTCGGCGCGCACCTCATCCGCGTCGGCCTGAAAATGATCAACGTCCCGCAAATCCGCATCGCCTTCCGCTCCACGCGCTCCGACGCGATCGTCTTCGCCGTCACGCTCGCCGCCTGCCTGTTCCTCAAGCTCGACACCGCCATCTACGTCGGCATCGGCATCTCGCTCGCGCTGTTTTTGCGCAAAGCCAGCGCGCCCTCGCTCGTCGAATACAGCTTCGACGACCACGGCGCGCTCACCGAGCTGGAGGACGCCTCGCAACGCCGCAACCCCGCCATCTCCATCGTCCACGTGGAAGGCGAGCTGTTCTTCGGCGCGGCGGACCTGTTCCAGGAGCAGGTCCGCCTGCTCGCCGGCGACCCCGCCGTCCGCGTGGTGATTCTGCGCATGAAAAACGCCCGCCACCTCGACGCCACCTCGGTCATGTCGCTGCTCCAGCTCCACGACTACCTGCGCAAAACCGCGCGCCACCTCCTCGTCAGCGGCATAAACCCCGACGTGCAACGCGTGCTCGCCGACAGCGGCGCGCTCGCGGAAATCGGCCCGGAAAACATCTTCCCCG
This sequence comes from Opitutaceae bacterium, assembly GCA_031282705.1. Classification (GTDB taxonomy): domain Bacteria; phylum Verrucomicrobiota; class Verrucomicrobiia; order Opitutales; family Opitutaceae; genus Termitidicoccus. Next base: position 3,876 of record JAITDF010000061.1, read on the forward strand.
CCGAGGCCAACCTCACCGCCAGCACCCGCAAGGCGCTCCTGCGCGCCACGCACCTCCTGCAAACCAGGACCCCCGACGTGCGCATCTTCTACGACCGCAAACGCGCCGAGGACCCTGCCGCCAACCGCCCCGCGCCACCGCCCCGCGAAGACCCGACGCGGGATTTCCAGATTTAGCTTAAATGCCAATGACCATTAACAAAATGAAAAAACTCCCGATAATACTCTCATTCGCGCTCATCGCCTGCCTGTCCGGCTGCAAAAGCGCCGCCACAAAATCATTAATTCTCAAGGCCGGGCAGGGGGATGCGGCGGCGCAATACGAACTCGGCGTCTTGTATTATAATGGGCAGGGAGTGATGAGAAACTTCGACGTTGCGGCAAAATGGTATCGCAAGGCCGCGGAACAGGGCCACGCGATTGCGCAATACAATCTCGGGCGCATGTATGAAGCGGGGTGGAGCTGGGTCGCATTTCTTAATACATATAGATATCAAGACAAGGATTACACTGAGGCGGCGAAATGGTATCGCATGGCCGCAGAACAGGGCCTCGCAAGTGCGCAAAACAATCTCGGCCTATTGTATGAAAAGGGCAAGGGTGTGGGCAAAGACAATGCCGAGGCAGTGAAAT
>JAITDF010000556.1 GCA_031282705.1 Opitutaceae bacterium
ATGGCGTGCAGCTCTTCGCGTTCTTCACCGGTCAGGTTCACTTTGTAGAGGATTTCAGGCATGGTGTCATCATCCCTGCCTTACTTTTACGGCTTTTCAAGCATGACTGCATACTAGAGGGAACCTCAAAAATTTAAATCAAAACAAACCAGCCGCGAGGATTGGCGAGGATTGCCAGGAAGTTGCGCCGGCCGAACGCCGGGCCGTTTGGGTGCCACGATTGCCCAACGCCCACCCGCAGACCTTTCTGGCGGCACGATCAACAGCCCGGCAGGCGCTCGGTGGCGCGCGATGGCGGCGGCGGAAACCATCGAGAACGGCGGCGAAGCGCCTTCCGGGAATCCTGCCGCCGGGAAATCCTCAGTCCTTGAGCCGCCAGGCGTCCCGGCCGGCGGGCCGGGGGAGGCCCAGCGACAGGCAGCATTGCTGCGTGATGCGCCACGACATCGAGTCCAGAAAATCCACCGTGCAGGCGCGCTCGCCGCTCTCCGAGAGCAGGAGCAGCCGCCCGGTTATCGTGTAAAAGTAGCGCCCAGAACATGTGGCTCCACCAATAGATGTCCGTGCGCGTGAGCCCGGGGTTCCAGGCCAGCAGCTTTTCAAACGCCACCGCCATCACGCGGTCGCCCATCTCCTGGATCACCCGGTTCACCTTCAAGTCCGTCTCGACGAGCATGCGCACGAGCAGGCCGTCGAGGTTTTGCACGCGGCCTGTCGGCCCGTGCGTGGCGCGCATGATGTTGCGCACGCTGGCGAGCAGCGCGTCCGAGAGCGTCTGCGGATTTTGCGGGTCCGCGTCGAGAAACACGTCGAACAGGCGGTCGAGCCGCGCGTTGTCGATGATGTGGTGCCGGAGCGTTTCGAGGAACAGCCGCTCCTTGCTCCCGAAATGGTAAATCAGCACGCTCGAGTGCGCCCGCGCCATGCCCGCGATGTCGCGGATGCTCGTGCCCACGTAGCCTTTTTTCGCAAAAACCCTGCCGGCCGCCTTGAGCAGGCTGAGGCGCTTGCGCAGGCCCTGGCTGTTCGATTCGCGTTTGTTTTTTCGGGGTTTCATCCGGTCGTGGTTCCCTCCTCCCCGGCGGGGGCCGGGGAAGGAATGCGCATCTTGTGCGCCACGGGCGGCGCGGCGGCTAGACAAAAACTGAGGCGGGAGGTTTTCAATGAGTTCATGTTGTTTTTTTGATTTTTCAAAGCACCCTTAACAGTCTCAGGGATTAATTTTTAGCGCATCCCTGTTACTTGTTGCCTGCCACTTGTTACTTTCTTTCCGGTTGCCTTCATTCCCGCCGCCTTCCCGCCAGCTCCACAACAGCGCCGCGCCCATCAGCAGCAGCCACAATGGCGCCAGCGGGTCGGGGCGCGAGTTGCGCTCCCGCGCGGTCTCGCGCGCGGCGGCGGCGAGGTCGCCGGCGTTTTCGGAAAACGTTTCCGCGGCGCTGAAATCGCCCTGGCGCGTGTCGGCGAACTGCGCCGCGCCGCGCACCAGCACCTCGCCGCCGCGCGACACCGTGAAAAAGCCCGCCTCCTCCGGCGCGCGCAGCACCGCCGCCGCGCCCTCCGGCACCGCGCGCGTCCAGCCGCCCCGTCCGCCGTCCGCCGCAGCCGGGCGGAACTCCACCGTCAGCGCCCCGCCCTCCGCCGCGCCCGGGCCGCCGCCCGCGCCCGGCGCGCCGCCGCGCCCGGCCGCGTCGTGCAGGCGCGCGTCCACGCGCACGGGCGCGCCGGTGTCGAAGTTCGCCGCGTAGGCGCCGCGCTGGTGCTCCCGCACGCGCTCCGTGAACCGACGCGCCAGCAGCACCATCGCGGGCAGGCGCGCCGCGTTGCCGCGGGCCCAGTCGAAATTCAAAAACAACTGCCCGCCGCCCGCGCCCTCCCGCCGTCCATCCCGCCGCGCCCGCTCCGTCCGCCGCGCCCGCTCCGCCGCGCCTTCCCCTCCCGCTGCGCCCTCCCGCGCCGCTGCGCCCTCCCGTCCCGCCGCGCTTTCCCATCCCGCCGCGGCCTCCCGCCCCGCCGCGTTTTCCCGCTCCGGCGCGGCGTCCCGCGCCGCCGCGCCGTGGCGCAGCCATGCGAGCGCCTCGCCGCCCTGCCATAGCAGCACTTCGTCGCCCGGTTCGCGTTTCAAGCCGCCCGCGCCCGTGCCCAGAAGGCCCTGCCAGTTCAGGTCCGCCACCAGCGGATGCCGCTCCGCCACGACGGGCTCCCGTCGCGCCTGCCGCGCCTCGCCCGCGGCTTCGCGGGCCTCGCGTTGCGCGATCGTCTCCGCCGCCTCGCGCATCAAAAAAATCCCCGATGTTTCGCGCGGCGGCGGCGGTTGGAGCACGCCCCAGTCCGCGATGCGCAATCCGCCCGAGCCGCGCGGCGCGCGCTCCGTGCCGGCCACGCCCGCGACGATTTTTTGGAAAAACGCGCGCGTCTCGCGATCGGCGACCTCCACCGCGACGGTCAGCCGTTTCGGCGCCGGACGCACCAGCGGCAGCCGGTCGTCGAGCGCGAAGCCGTCCGGCGCGAGCACGAGCGTGAGCGCGTCGGCGCCGTCCGGGAAACGCCCCCGCAACTCCGCCAGCCCGCCCGCGCCGATCTCCACCGTCTGCGACGGCGTGCGCGCGCCGCCGGCCTCGATCCACCATTCGCGCCGGACGGGCTCGCCGGAGAAATTGCGCACCAGCGCGCGCCACGCGTGGCCGCGCCGCGCGGGCGCCGCCGGGCGGGGCGGCGGAGGCTCCCCGGCCCCGCCGCCGCCCGCCGCCGTGTCCGCCGCGTCCGCCGCCGTGCCCGCCGCCGTGTTTTCCGCCGCCGCGTTTCCTGCGCGCGCATTTCCGGCGCGCGCGGGCGGCGGCGCGCCGGCGGAGTCCGCGTCTGTGTTTCCCGCGCGGACGTTTTCCTCGCGGGAAACCACCGCGCCCGCGAAACCCGCGTTGGCCAGCGCGCGGCCCACGCCGACGGCCGGCTGGTCGGGCGGGACCTTGGCGCGGGAGTCCGTGACAAACCACGTCACGCCCGCGCCGCCGGCCAGCGAGCGGGCGAGCCGGAGGGCCGGCCCGCAATCATGCGTGCCCATGCGCGGGCGCCACGCCTCCGCCGCGCGCAACGCCTCCCGCCGGTCCGCCCCGCGATAAAGCGGCGGCTGGCGCGGGTCGCTTGACAGCACGACCCACTCCGTGCGCGCGGCGGCGCCGGCGCTTTGGGAAAAATTTTCCGCCACGGCGCGCACCGCCTCCGCGCGGAACGCCTCCATCGACGCCGAGCTGTCGAGCACGGCGACGACGGTTTGCGCCGACTCGTCGCGCAGCCAGCGCGGCCCGGCCAGCACCCAGGCGGCCAGCGCGACGGCGAGCAGTTGCAGCCACAGCGCGCGCGAGCCGCGCAGCCGTTCCCAGCGCCGCCCGCCCCGGCTCTCCGGCGCGAGCGCGTCGAGCAGGAACAGCGTGCTGGTCACGACGCGCCGCGAGCGTTGCTGCAAAAAATGCACCGCCAGCACCGCCGGCACGCCGAGCAGGACCCAGAAGCCGGCGGGGTTTGAAAACACTGGCAGCACCAAGTTCATCGTAAAGGGACGCTCTGCATGGGAAGGAGTTTGACTGATGTTACTGATGTTACGCGGAAGAGCCCGTTTTCGTTCTCTTTCCTCTTTCTCTTTCTCTTTCCTCTTTCGTCAAGAGGGGAGAAGGGGATGGGAGAGAAAGAGAAAGATAAAGATAAAGAGGAAAGAGAAACGAGGACGGGAAACGAGAAACGGACGCCTTCGCGTAACATCAGGAGTTTAAGTTGAAAGTTTAAGTTGAAGGGAACCGCCGAAAACCAGTTTTAACCACGGATGCGCTTCCCCAAGGAAGAGGAGCCGGCGCGCCCGGGGGAGGCTCACATCAATTTCAGCAGCCAATACGCCGCCGGGGCGGTGAGGATGAGGCTGTCGGTCACGTCGAACATGCCGCCGATGCCGGGGATGGCGGCGCCGGAGTCCTTGATGCCGGCGCGGCGTTTGATGATGGATTCCACGAGGTCGGCCACGATGCCGAGCGCGGCGACGGGGAGCGCGGCGAGCGCGGCGAAGAGCGGGGTGAACCCGGCGGGCAGCCACGCGCGGAAGAGCGCGGCAAAGGCCGCGCTGATGAGCGCGGCGGCGAGCAGGCCGCCGGCGGCGCCCTCCCAGGTTTTTTTCGGGCTGATGACGGGCGTCATTTTGTGTTTCCCGACGGCCAGGCCGGTGAGGAGCGCGCCGGTGTCGCAAAGTTTCGAGGCGATGATGATCCAGAGGAAAAAGAGGACGCCGGTGTAGGAATGCGGCGCACCGGTGTGCGCGGCGATGACGCGCACGAAAAACTGGAACATGAGCGGCACGTAAACCAGGCCGAAGAGGGTCGCGGCGAGCGTCTCGACGCGGTTGGAGGAGTCCCGCTCGGCGATGATGCGGACGGAGGCGATGATGACCCCGAGCGCCAGGAGGTCGGCGGTGTCGATCATGGCGGCGGCGGTGGCGCCGGTCACGGCGGTGCCGAACGCGCAACCGGCGGCGGCGGCGGCGCTGGCGCCGGCGGCGAGGCGCGGCAGATACCAGGGGACGAGGATGATCGCCGCGCCCAGGAGGATGTTGAGTTTCCCAAAAGGCCGGCAGCCGCTGTGGCGCAGGAGGGCGTCAAACTCATGGAGCGTGAGCGCGGTCATGAGGGCGACGAGCCAGACCGCGCCGGTGGCGCCGAGATAATAGAGCAGGGAAAACACAATCGCCCAGAGGACGAGCGTGCTGAGGGTGCGTTTCAGGAGGATGGGCACGGTGGAAAAACAAGGTTTGAGCGGTGACGGGCGGCGCGCCCGGCGGACGCGCGGTGCGGATGCGGGCGGTGCGGGTTGGCGGTGCGGGTGGCTGGACGGCTTAAGGGCATTTTGGAAAAATCATGCCCCGCGCGGCGGCTTTGGTGCCGCAGGATTGGGCCGCAGGATTGGGCCGTAGGGCAAGCGTCCCGCTTGCCTGATTGGAATGTAGGGCAAGCGTCCCGCTTGCCTGACGGCGCGCCATGCGCGCCGCCCCAAAATGGCGGGGGCACCCTGCTCCCGTCAGGCAGGCAGGAAGGCAGACGGGGCGCTTGCCCCGCACCCCAATCAGGCAAGCGGGACGCTTGCCCTACGTCCCAATCAAGCAAGCGGGACGCTTGCCCTACGGCCCAATCAAGCAGGCGGGGCGCTTGCCCTGCGTCCCCAAAGCCGCCGCGTGAGCTTTTCGATGATTTCATGCTGTTTTTTGATTTTTCAAAGTGCCCTTACGTCGATTCAAGTCGTTTCAAGTCGTCTGGCGGCGGCGACGGCGGCGACGGCGGCGACGGCGGCGATGGCGCTGGCGATGGCGCCGCCGGCGACGGCGCTTTTCCGAGTTGTTCGCCGGTGAGGCCGAAGCGGCGTTCGCGGCGGGCGTAGGTTTCGAGGGCGGCGGCGAGGTCCTCCCTGGTGAAGTCGGGCCAGAGGACGGGGGTGAAAACAAACTCGGCGTAGGCGCTTTGCATGAG
>JAITDF010000122.1 GCA_031282705.1 Opitutaceae bacterium
GACCGCCGCGAGCACCACGAGGCAAACGACGGCGGTCTCGGCGAGACCGCCCTACCAAAACCGGCCGCCGCGTAACATCAGCTGCGTAACATCAGTTAAAACAATAAATGCCGCCTTGGGCGGCGGCGGACGGGCTCAGTCGATTTTCGCCATTTCCCGGGTGCGGCGGTCCCAGACGGTCAGGCCGGCGAGGTCTTTTTTGCAGGATGCGCGCGCGGTCAGCAGGCTGGCGGTGTAGCCGATGGCCATGCAGGAGGCGATGGCGACGAAGCTGTGGAAGAAGGGGCTGGTGTTGGTGAAGTATTGCACGGCGCCGGTGACGGCGATGCTGGCGAGCGCGCCGGTGATGACGCCCGGGGCGTTGGCGCGGCGGGTGAGCAGGCCGAGGGCGAAGACGCCGGGGAAGCCGCCGCCGATGAGGGCGACGAGTTTCATGAACTGGTCCCAGAGCGAGCCGACTTCCAGCCACGCGAGCCAGGCGGCGAAGCCGGTGGCGAGCAGGCCGCAGAGGAGCGTGGTGACGCGCGCGAGGCGGAGGCGCGCGGCCTCGGCGGTTTGCGGGCGGAGGAGGGTCTGGAAATCGGTGACGACGACGGAGGCGGTGGCGTTGAGGATGCTGCTGAGCGCGCCCATCGACGCGGCGAACAGGCCCGCCACGATCAGGCCGACCACGCCGCGCGGGAGTTCGTTTGCTATGAAGTAGGGGAAGATGGCGTCGTAGGGCAGGCCGGCGGCGAGGCGGGCGGGGTTGGCCTGGTAAAAGGCCCAGAGGGCGGTGCCGGCGAAGAAGAAGACGACGGAGCTGGCGAGGCCGATGAGGTTGCCGATGACGACGGTGCGGCGCGCCTCGGCGGGGCTGGCGGTGGCGAGCATGCGCTGCATGAGGGGTTGGTCGGAGATTTGCAGGAAGATGGTCGCGAAGAACAGGCCCATGAAGACGGGGACGGTGGGTTGGGTGAGATCGAAATCCCACGAAATCGCGCGGAATTTGCCGGCGGCGGCACCGGCGCCGGCGATGCCGGCGAGGCCGCCTTCGACGCCGCCGGCGAGGAAGAAGAAGGCGATGGCCACGCCGCCAAAGGTGACGACGACCTGCATGACTTCCGTCCAGATGACGGCCTCGAAGCCGCCTTCAAGGGCGTAGATGGTGGTGACCACTCCCATGAGGGCGATGGAGAGATAGACGTTGAGGCCGGTGACGGTGGAGAGGGCGATGGAGGGGAGGAGGAGCACGACGCTCATGCGGCCGCCGACTTTCAGGAGGACGCCGAGGCCGGCGCCGAGGAGGCGGACATTGCGGTCGAAGCGGCGGTCGAGGTAGCCGTAGATGGTCGTCATGTTCATGCGGCGCAGGAGGGAGACGAAGACGAGGCCGACGAGCACGCCGGCGAACGCCTGCGCCGGGGCCGAGCCGAAGGCGAGCCAGTCGGTGTCGTAGGCCTTGGCCGGCAGCGCCATGAAGCTGATGCTGCTGGTCGAGGTGGCGAAAAAGCTGATGGCCGCCGCCCACCACAGGACGCGCCCGCCGCCGAGGAAGTAGTCGCCCGCGGAGTTTTTTTTGCGCCGCGCGCACCACCAGCCGATGCCGAGGTTGAACGCGAAATAGAGCGCGAGCATGACGTAGTCGGGCAGCGAAAGCATGCGCGGGGTGAACGTGGAGGCGGCGGCGGTGGTGGCGGCGAGGACGGGGGATGGCATGGGAGGCGAGGAGGGAGAGGAGGGAGCGGGTTTCGGGTTGGGAGGGAGGGAGGATGGCGGGAGAGATTGGGAGGGCGATTTAAGTCGATTTAAGTCGATTGCAGTCGATTGCAGTCGGGGGGTTTTCTGGCGGACGGGTCACGCAGTCCCCGTGGCTCCGCGGCCGGCATGGAGGCTCATGGCCGCGCCAGAAATTCCCCCAGGATTTCGAGGCCGATTTCGCGGCCGTTGACGGTCAGCAGGGCCGGGCGGGGCTCGCCGCCTTCGAGGAGCAGGCGCTCCTGTTTCTCCACGTCGGCCTCGATGCGGAGCGGCGCGGCGAGGCCGGCGGCGGCGGCTTTGATGACGGCGCCTTTCTTTTCCACCCCAGCGGCGGCGCCGGCGAAGGCCCGGCGGAAGGCGGCGAAGGACGCGTCGTCCAGCCCCTCGGCGACGCGCAGCCACGCGACCACGGTGGCGCGGCCCTTGGGTTCGGCGGTGTCGTGGACAAGGGTGAGCCGGCGGGCTTTCGCCGCGCGGCCGTCGTCGATGAACTGGATTTCGGCGGGCCGTCCGCCGGAGCGGCCGGCGGCCGTTGCATCGGCATACAGGATGCGGATGGCGGCGGCGGCATCGCCGATGCGCGCGAAGAGCGGCGCGCCGGGCGGGACGATGGCGGGCTTCGCGGGCGCGCCGGGGCGCAGGCGCGCGTCGCCGGCCCAGACCTCGGCCTCGCGCGGAATCGTGAGGTGGGTGAGGAAGCAGGAAAGCTCGCCGGGCCCGGGCTTGAAGCGGGCGGCGGGGCCGAGCGGCGCGAGCGAGAGGAGTTGCAGCGCCTCGGGGCCGCGTTGCACGGAGGCGATGAAGGGCACGAGGTGGAGCGCCTTGGCGTGCGCGTCGGCGCCCTTGACCTTTTTCGTGCCGAAGGGGTCGCCGCGGCCGTCCATGAACAGCGTGAGCTGCGGGATGGCGGGCGAGCCGCCGAGGTCGATGACGAGCGCGCGGTCCTCGCGCGAGTAGGCTTCGCCGGACGTGCCGAGGCCGGCGTGGCGTCCGACCCAGTGCGTCGCGGTGCGCGCGGGCGTCGCGCCCCAGCGTTGGACGACGGTGCGGGGGATTTGCGCGCGGACGGGCTCCGTCCAGCCGGGCGGCGCGGGCAGGTGGGCGGCGTTGCGGAAGGCGGCGAGGTTGTCGTGGTCCGAGCCGATCCAGCCGGCGTTTTCGATGTCGGGCCGGGCGCGCAGCCAGCCCGCCGTCCAGGTGAAGCACTCGAAATAGCCGTGGCCGAAAAGGTAGTCGTAGCTGCGCGCGTTGGCGCCGCCGAGGCGGTCGCCGGCGGCGAACCAGTCCGCGGCGGCGGCGGTCCAGAGGTAGCGGGCGGCTTTCAGCGCGTTGGCGCGGCCTTCGGGGCGCGCGGCGTGTTTGGCGATGAGGTTGAGCGAGTCGAGGTCGGTGCCGTAGTAGGTGACGGCGTTGAATTCGCAGATGCCGTTGGCCGCGGTGAAACGCAGCCATTCGGCGAGGCGCGCGTAGCCGTCGTCCGCGACGGCGGGGCGGCCGAGCGCCTCGCCGAGCGCGATGAGGCACCAGCATTTTTTCAACCAGATGTTGGTGTAGGGCAGTTTCACCTGGTGGCGCGCCATGCCCTCGATGGCGGCGGCCATGAGCTCGCGCAGCCGGGCGCGCGCGGCGGGCGCGAGCCGGGCGCGGCTTTGCACGTGGAGCACGCCGAGGAGCTGCGCGGCGAATTCGGCGGCGTTGAGATCGACGGGGCGCGGCTGGTCCGAATACCAGCGGAAATTTCCGTGCGTGGGGCTGGCGGGGTCGAGGTCCTGCATGCCGCGGGCAAACTCCAGCGCGTGTTCGACGCGCGCGGGATGCCAGCCGAGCGCGGCGGCCTCGACCGCGAAACGCAGCACGCCGCGGATGCCGACGCGCGCGCCGGGGCGAGAGAGGGTCTGCCATTGGGCTTCGAGTTCGGCGGCGGCTTTCCCGGGGTCGCCCTGCCAGAGCGGTTGCGCGGGGGCGGCGGGGGTGACGGCGGCGCCGCCGGCGCCACCGGGCGCGGCGGGGGCATCGCTGGCACCGATGCCGGCGGCGGGCGCGGCGGGGGCGGGCGCGGCGGGGGCATCGGCGCCGGCGGCGGGGGCCGGGAGGAGGAGCGATGCAAAGAGCGATGCGAGGAGCAATGGCCATGCGCCCAAGGCGCGGCGGGGATTTTTGTCCGTTGTGTTTTTGTCCGTTGTGTTCATGGCGCGGCGTATTCAATCGCGCTCGCCAGGGCGAGCATGCCGAGGCCCTGGGAGAAGGCGGTCACGGCGAAGGGGATGGCGTTGTAGCCGGCGGTGTCGGGCATCACGGGCGTGCCGGCCGAGGCGTGCGTGAGGTCGCCCGCGTCGGTGATCCACGCGCGGGTGCGCGCCATCGCGCGGGCGGCGCTGCCCGCCAGCTCCGCGCCGATGCGCCCGCGCGCGGCGGCGGTCGTGAGCGCGCAGGCAAAGGCCGCCGTGCTCGTGGCCTCAAGGTAGGTGGCGGGCGCGTCCATGACGGTGTGCCACGCGCCGGAGGCGTCCTGCGCGGCGGCGGCGGCGGCGAGGTGCGCGCGCAGGTCGCCGAGGATGGCGGCGTGCGCGGGGTGCGCGGGGCCGAGGAGCGGGAGGACTTCGTTGGCGGCGATGGCAAACCAGCCGTTGCCGCGGCCCCAGAGCGTGCCGATGTGCGCGCGTTTGTTGCCGTCGTAGCCGTGGAAAATCAGGCCGGTGGCGGCGTCGCGCAGGAGCCGGTAGTGGCCGGTGAACTGGCGCGCGGCCTCGTCCACGAGCGCGGCGTCGCCGGTGACGCGGCCCCATTTCGCGAGGAAAATGCAGCCCATGAAAAGCGTGTCGGCCCAGACTTGCTGCGGGTAAACGTTGTCGGTGCAGGAGTGCTCGAAGGTGCCGGCGGGCAGGCGGGGCGCGCCGCGCATGCACCAGTCGGCGAACGACTGGCAGAGGCGGCCGAGGCGCGCGTCGCGGTTCTGCTCAAACAGGTGCGCGGCGGTGAGGAGCGGGGCGGTGGTGTTGATGCTCTTGGGGGGATCGCCGGCGGCGAGGCGGGCGCGCATCCAGCCGTCGATGAACGCGGCGATGGCCGGGTCGCCGAGCGCGGCGTCGGCGCGGAGCAGCCCGAAAAGCGCGACCCCCTGGTGCCATTGCCAGGTGGAAAAATTGATGGCGAGATCGGGGTGCATGTCGCTCGCGGACGCGCGCGCGATGGTGCGCGAGGCGAGCCGGGCGAGAAGGGTGCGGGTGTCGGAGGGCGTGTGCATGAAAACCGGAGCGGGGAGAGTGGAAGGGAGCGAAGAGAGAGGACGGGAAAGAGAGAGAGAACGAGGAAAGAGGAGGAAGAGAGTGAGAGATTGAAGAGATGCTTGGGCGCGCGGGAAAACCGCGCCTGCATCATGGGTGCGACAAAGCCCGCCGGGTGTCACGGGCGGAGTTTTGCAACCGTTGCAAAAGGGCGG
>JAITDF010000176.1 GCA_031282705.1 Opitutaceae bacterium
TCGCGCTCGCGGCCGTCATCGCCGGCGACGGCGATTTTATAAAGACGGGCGCGGGCGCGCTTCATGTCACCGGCGGAAAAATCCTGGCCGGCCGCGCCGGGGTTCAGGACGGCACGCTCCATATCAGCGGCGCCGGCGTCAGCGTGGCCGGTTTCGGCATCGGCGCGGCGGGCATTTTGAGAGGCAGCGGCACCATCGCCGTCGGCCCGGCCGGCTTCGGAAACGCCGGCGCCATCATGATTGGCCGCGCCGGTGGCGGCACGGATTTCGGCGTCATCAGCATCCAGGGCAACTATGCCGGCGCGGGCGGCCAGCTCTCCCTCGCCATCGGCAACGGCGCCGCGAAGAAGGACGTGCTCAACATCGACGGCGCCGTCACCGGCTCCACCGACATCGCCATCATCGCGGTCGAACCCGTCGCCACCGCCGCCAGCCTCCCCGCCAGTCTCATCACCATCAACGGCGGTCTCGCCGGCATCACGGATGGCATGTTCAACATCCCCGGCGCCGGCGTCACCGTGACTGACAGCGGCTACCTCTACGACTACCACCCCGCGTCCGGCCAGTGGCGCGCGAGCGGCGTGCCCATCCCCGCCGTGCCCGCCGTCACCGCGCTCGACGCCGCCTCGCTCCTCATCGGCAAGGCCGCCTTCGCCTCGCTTTCCCGGCGCCTCATGGCCTCGCGCGACAACGCCGCCCCGCACGACCTCCAGCTTTGGAGCAACGGGCTCTACCGCCACGACAAACTCACCGCCGGCATTTATAACGGCGCGGTCAACCGCACCGCCGGCGTGCAAGCCGGCGCCGATTGGACCTGCCGTGTAAACAACACCGACACGCTCCTGACCCTCGGCCTGTTTTATGATTACGCCAAGGCGGACATGGAGCAGCGCCGGGGCGTTTCCTCCTCCGAAACCGAAGCCAACGGCGCCGGCGTTTATGCACAAATTCGCGGCGGCAAATGGCATCTCGACGGCGCCTTCCGCGGCGCGGGCCTGGATTATATTGTTTCCGTGCCCGGCAAACCCGATTTCGCCGCCACGGGCGACAGTTGGGCGGGTGCGCTTGGCATCGGTTGTGTCATGACTGACAAATCCGGCTGGAATTTCGAACCGCAAATCCAGCTTGTTTATCAAATCAATTATATGGACGACGCCGTCGATTCGCAGGGCCTCGTCTATCGCGTGAACGGCGCGGAGTCGCTCGACGGGCGCATCGGCTTCCGCCTCTGGGAGCGGTTCCAGTGGAAGCCCGGCCGCATCCTCACGCCCTACGCCCGCGTGAACCTCATCCACGAGTTCAAGGGCGACAGCGAGGTGCTTGTCTCCGACGACATTTTCGCCGGCAGCCTAGGCGGTTCCGGCTTCATGGCCGACGCCGGCATTGCCATGCAGCTCACCCGCGCCCTCTTCGCCAACGCCCAGGCATCGTGGTTCTATAATGGCAAAATCGAAAGCTACAGTTTCAACCTCGGCATCTCATGCGCGTGGTGAGCGTTTTAATATCATCAATGCCCTCTACGAACCCTCCATGAACCCTCTATGAAAACTCAGTTCCCCTGTTCCGGCGACCCTGCTTTCCCCGCCCGCGCGACCACGCGCCTCCGCACGCTGGCGCTGCTCGTCGCGCCGTTCCTCGCCCTCGCCCCCGCCTTCGCGGAAATCACGCTGCATGGCATTTTTCAGGACAACATGGTGCTCCAGCGCGACAAACCGGTTGTGGTTTGGGGCTGGGGCAAATCCGCCGGCGAAACCGTCACCGTCACCCTGAAACGAGGCGGCGCCCAGCTTGCCACCGCCACGGCCGTCACGGCCATCTCTTCCGCCACTGGCGTGCGCCCCTCCGGCTGGACGCACGACTGGCAGGTGGAGCTGCCCGCCCAGCAGACCGGCGACCCCGTGGCTCTCACCATCGCCGGCGCCACCGACACTATTGAATGCGCCGGCATCCTCGTCGGCGATGTCTGGCTGTGCGCCGGACAGTCCAACATGGCGCTCAAAATCAGCAATTGCGACGACGCGACCAAGGCGCTGGCCGCCGCGGGCTATCCGCAAATCCGCCACTTCGCCGCCGGCACCGATGGCACCGCCAACCCGCGGGCCGACATCAACAAGGAGGCCGCAAACGGCTACCTTCCGTGGCAAATCGCCACGGCCTCAAACGCCCCCGGGTTCAGCGCCGCCGCCCTCTGCGCCGCCATAAATATATACAACGGGCTCGGCGGCGCGGTCCCGATAGGCATCGTGAACATTGCGGAAGGCGGCACTCCGGTGGAGGCGTGGATGTCCGCCGCCGCCATCAGCGCGTTTCCCGCCGCGGACGCGCGCGCGACCCTGCAAACCCCGAGAGTATATTATGACAAGATAAAACAGCACAAATCCCGCATGTATAACGGAAAGGTGAACCCGCTGCGCCCGCTCCCCCTCAAGGGTTTCCTGTGGTATCAGGGCGAGGCCAACGCGCGGAATCCCGTGGCGTATGAATACGGGGATTTGTTCAAGGCCATGATTGTCTCATGGCGCGAGGAATTTGCCCGGGGAGAACTTCCCTTTTATTATGTGCAACTGCCGAATTGGCATAATAACCAATCGCCCCCCGACTCGGACGACGACGCGGGAACCACTTCCTCCCTGTGGCCCGTCATTCGCGCCGGCCAGGCGGCGGCCCTCGCCCTCCCCGGCACCGGCATGGTCGTCGCCATGGACATTGGCGAAACCGCCAATATACACCCGAAAAACAAACTGGAGGTCGGCCGGCGCCTCGCCAATCTTGCGTTGAGCAAAACCTACGGCCAGTCCTCCATCGTCGCCGACAGCGCCGTCATGACCGGCCACGCGCTCGAAAACGACGGCAGAACCATGCGCGTGAGCCTCTCGCGAGCCTTCTCCGGAATCACCAAAACCAACCCGCTTTCCACCGCCGCCGCCACGCCCGCGTTTCAGGTGGCGGGCGCCGACGGCCAATACAAGGCAGCCGGCGTCACCTTTGCGGGCGACTCCCTCCTGCTCACTCACCCGGACAACGCCAGGATTTACTTCGCCCGCCATGCCTGCGTGAACGATCTCGCCCAAACCTATGTTGATGAATACTCCGGCCTGCCGCTCGCCCCGTTTAATATAGAATTGATCAATCCCCTCCTGGCCGACGCGGACCTGGACCTCCCCGTGGAGGAACAAACCCGCCTCTCCCGCCTGATGGACGAGGGCGCCTACGACCTCGCGCCGGTCGTGCGCGCCGGCGCCGATGATTATTACAAGCACCTCGGCTGGCCCGTCGCCACCATGCTGCCCGACGGAAAGGTCTTTGTGATGTTCAAGCAAAAATCCGGCCATCACGGCGCGGAGGACGCCGACACCGGCAACAACATCACCGAGGGCGGCCGCCGCATCGTCAGCTCCACCGATTTGATAAACTGGAGCCCGCCGGACGCCTTGAAAAACGCATCCGCGCGCCTCGACGATTCCACCGGCATGCATGCCATCGGCTGGACGCCCAATCCCGCCGACGCCCGCCCCCGGCTGGTGGTGCTGAACGGAAACACCACCCGGACGGACGCGCAGGATGAGGCCACCGCGGAAAGCACCAACCGGGTGTATGTCTCCGATGATGAAGGCGCCACGTGGACCAAATACCTGCCCTTTGGCGAAACCCGCGCCCAGGGCCCCCTCGCCGCCGCCCCGCACGCGGGGCCGAATCTCATCCGGCACCCCGTCTTCGGCCTCGTCGGCACTTTCGGCCAGCAGACCTCTTCGTCCATGGGCAATATCGACAACCGCAAGGTTTTCATCACGCGCTCCACCGACGGCGGCGTGACTTGGGATGTGCACGCGTGGAAAAACCAGGCGCTGGCGCGCAGCGTCGAGCCATCCATCGCCACGTGGGGGGACGGCCACATGGTCATGCTCACCCGCGAATACACGGATTACGGCTGCGGCGGCGGGCCCGGGCGCGACTGGTTTTACCCCACGCAGCACGTTTATAAATACGAACCGGGGCACGCCTTTTCCGACATCCGGTTTACCACCGCCGGCACCAATATCATATCAAATGGGAAGGCCGCCCTCAGCGAGGACAACCTGCCGGGGCGCTCCTCGCTCGACACCTGCGAGGTGATATACAACCCCGTGTCCGGTCGCATTGAAATGATACACAGCCACCGCTGGGGGGCCGGGGGATTGAAAGTAAAATCCGAGTTGTATCCCAAGGGCGACCCGCGCCGCCGCAACAGCATCGGGCTCTGGAGCATCGCCCCGCAGGACCTGCTCGATGGCAAGTCGCTCTGGCGTTTCGACGGCACCCTCCTCGAACGCCTCGGCTACAGCGCCAAGGGCGACAAGGACGGCATGCACCCCGGCGGCTCCATCGTGGACACGGCGCGGGGGCGGCAGCACATCTTTATCTACGCCGGCGTGCGCGCCTCGCCCGCCGGCATCTATCGCGTCAGCCGTCCGCTCGACACCGGTGCCTGGCGCGCGGCCATCGGCGCGCCGGTGATTGCAAGCCTCTCGCCGGCCGACACCCTGTTTGGCGGCGTCGTCACCATCACCGGCTCCGGCTTCAAATCCGGCTCCGCGGAGGAGCAGGCGCTCGGCTGCGAAGTATATTTCAACGGCGCGCGCGCCGGGAACGTCACCGTCGTATCCGACACGGAAATACAGGCCGTCGTCCCGGCGTCCGCCACCAACGGCCGCGTCACCGTCCGCAACCACGCGGCCGACGCGGAAAGCGCGCAGACCATCAGCCTTTCCGACAATATTATCATCAACCGCCCGCTCGCCATCGCCGACACCCTGCCGGGGCAGGAAATCGTCCTCGCCGCCGATGTCTCCGCATGGCCCGCCGAGGTCTCCTACCTGTGGGAAGTCTCCTCCGACAACGGCGCCACCTGGTTCCCGATTTCCACCGACACCGATTTATACAAAGGTGCCGGCACCCGCGAACTCCGCATCACCGGCGCCACCGCCCTCATGAGCGGCTGTCAATATCGCTACACCGCCGCCAACACCGCCGGCGTGCAAACCAGCACGGCCACGCTCACCGTGAGACCCACGCCCCTCTCCGCGCCCGCCGCCCTGGCGGTGGATGCCGCCACCGGCGAAATCTATACCGCCGACGCGGGCGGCCACGCCATCTACAAACTGACCGCCGACGGCGGCAGCATCGGCGTCTTCGCCGGCGCGGTCGGCAGGCCCGGCACGGTCAATGGCAGCGGCATCGGCGCCCGCTTCCGCGCTCCCGCCGCCATCGGCATCGACCCCGCGTCCGGCGGCCTCGTCCTCGCCGACACCGGCAACCACACCATCCGCACCGTGACCGCCGGCGCCGCGTCCGCCGATCTCGCCGGCTTCCCCGGCAGCGCGGGCTTCGCCGACGGCGCCGGGCTGTCCGCCCTTTTCCGCGACCCC
>JAITDF010000201.1 GCA_031282705.1 Opitutaceae bacterium
CCCCCCCCCCCCCGCATTTCGCATCATACTTGTGAATATGAAGTTACGCTATTAATATTCATTGCTTTCGGAGCCGCCGGCCTGTGTCCGGCCCAAACCACCCCGCCCCCGCCTGCCGCCCCCGCCCCCGTCGACGCCGATGACGAAGTCGTCGAGCCGTCCGCGCTCACCGTCCTCTCGCGGGCGGACGACGGCCACGGCGCGTCCATGTCCGCCACCGGCTCGCGCGTGGCCGGGAAAAACCGGCTGGCCGCGGCGGCGCGAGCCTTCCGGGAGGCTTCGCTTTCCGCCGCGTTCCCTCCCTCTCCGTTTCCCCGGCGGAGCTCATCCTCCCCGGTTTTCCCGCCAACCCATACTTCCCCCATATTCCCATGAAAAGCGACCGCTCACCACACCGTTTACCCGCCGGAAGCCACGCTCCGGCCCTCGTCTGTCTGGCATTGCTGGCATTGCTGGCTTGCGCTGCTGCGCCGGCACAGTCGCCGGAGGGCGCCGGGGCCATTGAAGGCGCGGTCTATAATTCGATCAGCGGCCTGCCCGTGGGCAGGGCGAAGGTTGTGCTCAAGGGGACCGGCCGGGAGGCGCTCACCGACGACGAGGGGCGTTACCGCTTCCCCGGAGTGCCGGCGGGCGGCGCGGAAATCGAGGTCGGCTACCTCGGGTTCGTGTCGCAGTCCGCCGCGCTCACCGTGACGCCGGGCACGGTGACGACCCGCGACTTTCAAATCGTGCGCGAAGGCGCCGCGACAACAAAAAAGCCCGGCACCGACGAGGTGGTCCTGCTGGAGGCTTTCTCCGTGGTCGCCGACCAGCAAATGACCGCGCAGGCCCTCGCCATGAACGAGCAGCGCCACGCGCCCAATATAAAAAACGTCATCGCCTTCGAGGAGCTCGGCGACCACGGGCAGGAAAACATCGGCGACTACCTCCGCTTCCTCCCCGGCGTCGCCATCCTCGACGACGGCGACAGCGCCGGCACCCTCGCCCTCGGCGGCTTCGGCGCGGAATTCACCAACATGCAGCTCGACGGCGGCGACTTCGCCGCCACCGGCTCTGGCGAGGAGAGCAGCCGCACCCTGAGCCTGCGGGACGTGCCCACGGTGAACATCGAGCGCATCGAGGTGACGAAGGTCCCCACGCCCGACATGGCGGCCTCCGGCCTCGGCGGCTCGGTGAACCTTGTCACCAAAAGCCTCCTCGGCACCAAGTCGCCCTACTTCAAATACCAAATGTATATGACTTTTAACAACAAGGACGGTTTCTCGATTGACGGCGGGAGCAGGCAGCTCACCTCGCAGGTTTCTCCCAAGTTCAAGCAGCCCTCGTTCAACGCCGACATCACCTACCCGCTGACCAGGCGCCTCGTCCTGAGCCTTGGCTTTTCCCGTTCCTGGCGGCAGCGCGCCGCCGAGGGCACGCCCACGGAAAACGCCACGTGGAATCTCAAGACCGCCGACAAATACATCAACGCCACCTCCGGCCCCGCCGACGGCGAGGGCAACCCCACGGCGCAGACCAAGGACATCGCGATGACGGTCGCCCAGTGGACGCAGGTCGCGGAAATCACCACCACGGAGAATTTCCAAGGCGGCGTGGAATGGAAAATGGCGAAAAACGACACCCTGGCGTTTACCTTGCAGCACCGCGAAACCTCCGGCGAGCAGGCGGCCGCCCGCATCACCACCCGCTTCTACGAGGCCGGGCGTTTCGACCCGCGCGGCGGCGCCGCTTATACGGAAAAGAAACCGGAGACCGCCTACAACAACGGTTCCACCCAGGGCGTCATGGAAATGCACGGCAACGGCCCGCTCAACTACGAGAACGCGACCGACAGCACGCACCTGACCGCGCGCTACAAGCACCGCAGCTCCGTCTGGCGGCTTGACGGCCAGGCCATCTATTCCTCCGCCACCCGCACCCGCACCAGCCTGGGCAAGGGCTATTTCGCCGGCGTAAACGCCAGGGTGGCCGACCTCAACATGCGCGGCGACGGCATCAACTCCGGCGGCAGCATCCTCCCGGCCGCGTATTCGATAACAAACTCCTACGGCGAGGTGTTCAATGTCTATGACGGCGCGAATTACGACGTGCAGGGCGTGGCCACGGAGGACGGCACCTACGGCACCGATTTATATGCAGGCCGGGTGGACGTCGAACGCATCCTCGGAAGCAATTTCGCCCTGAAGGCCGGCGGCGCCTATAACAAAATGAAAAAGGACGACCGCCGCTTCCAGAAAACCTACACCTTCGCCCCCGAAGGCGGCAGCGGTTCGCTTCGCGCCGGCGATTATGATTTTATCGCCGGGAGCGGCGTCACCATGAACGGCAATCCCGTCCGCTGGATTGATCCCGTCAAGGTTTACAAATTATACGAGGAGCATCCCGACTGGTTTCCCGAGGCCGCCAGCTCCACGCCGGAGCGCATCGCCCTCGGCTCCGTCCGGCTGGAGGAAATTGTCTCCGCCGCCTACCTCCGCTTTGATCTAAACCTGCTTCGCAAGCGCCTGCACCTCATCGGCGGCGTCCGCTACGAAAAAACCGGGCTGAACGGCTGGAGCATGCTCAAGGACGAGTCGGCGATTTATCAAAAGGACGCGAACGGCATCCCGATCAAGGACGACAACGGGCGCTTCGTAAAACTGCCCGGCATCGACGATGACCCCGTGCGCGCCAACAACCTTATATACAAGGAGCGCGCCAGCCATGCGGGGCAGAGCTACGATGGCCTCTACCCCAGTCTGAACGCCAATTTCACCATCACGGACAATCTCATCCTCCGGGCCGCCTACGCCCGCACCATCGGTCGCCCCGACGTCCGGTATGTCGCCGGCGGCATGTCCATCCCGCCCCCCGGCACCGTCGAGGAGGACGAGGAGCTCACCAATATAAAAATCATCTCCGTCGGCAACCCCGGCCTGGAGCCGTGGACGGCCGACAGCTTCCACCTCTCGCTCGACTCCTATCATTTCAAGGGCGGCTTCGGCTCCATCGGTGTGTATAGGAAAAACGTGACCAACTTCTTCGCCCAGCTCACGGTGCCGCTGACGCGCGAGGCGCTGGCCACCTACGGCCTGTCGGACGAGATCATCGACTTCTACCTGGCCGGCAACGACTATGCGCTGCGCCGATACGAGAACGTCGGAGACGCCTCCCTGAACGGCATCGAGCTCAGCTACCGCCAGGACCTGTTTTTCCTGCCCGCGTGGCTGCGCACCGTGCAGGTCTGGGTGAACTACACGCATCTGGCCGTGAGCGGGCCCAACGCCGGGGACTTCACCGGGTTCACGCCCGACGCGGTTTCCTGGGGCGTCAACTGGATCCGCCCGCGCTTCGCCATCCGCCTGAGCTGCGCCTACCAGGCCGAGACCAAGAAGCGCATCGTGCCCGAGGAGGAAAATTATATTCCCGCCGGCACCTACGATTACCAAAGCTCCTACCTCACCTGCGACCTCAACGCCGAATACAGTTTCTCCAGGTCCCTCTCGGTTTATGTGAACTGGATAGACATGTTTTCCAAGGACCGGTTCATCTACCGGCGGTCCGCCGGCACCCCCGCCTACGCGCAGAAATACCAGCGCGATGTCCGGCCCTCCTATATAACAATCGGGGTGAAAGGCCGCTTCTGAGCGGTTTGTCATGAATTCAAAAACAGAAGGAGACATGCCCATGCATCACAACAGACAAACCATCCTTTCCGGGGCGGCGGCGCTTGTCCTGGCGGCG
>JAITDF010000261.1 GCA_031282705.1 Opitutaceae bacterium
AAAAATTCGGGCAGGGCGGCGGTTTCGGGACTGGAATCGGATCGGGACATGGGTCGCGGCGGAGGGCCGGGCGGCTTGCGGTGCAAACGCGCGGCAGGTTGGTTTGTTTACAGGGAACCCCTAAAAATCAAAAAAACATCAACCGCGAAAATCGCGAAACCCCGCGAAATTTCCAACCAATATTTTTTTAAACAAATTATCCTGCTTCCTCCGGTTTGATATTTTGCGTCCTTTCGCGTCTTTTGCGGTTGGAAACTGAATTTCCGGAGGTTCCCGGTCCATCAAACTCCATTCCACGCCGCCCGGCATGCGGCCGGCGCGGCGGGCTTCGCTTGCGCAGCCCCTGCGGGCGATGCCTGCCGCAGGCGCCGCGGCGTTTCGGCCAGCAGGGCCGTCAGCCTCCGGCGGTCGGTTTTGCCGCGGGCGGTGACGGGGAAGTTTTTCAGCACAAGGATGCAGACGGGGATTTTCCAGGCGGCGAGGCGCGGGCCGAGCGCGGCGCGAAGGGCCGCCGGCGCGGGCAGAGGCGCGCGGGCATCCGGCCCGCCGGGGTGCGCGGCACGGGCCGCCGTCCGCCCGCGGGGCCGGGATTGGCGGCGCGGGGCGGCGGCCGCGGGCCGGGAGTCCGCGCCCGCCAGGATTTCCGCGCCCGCCAGGATTTCCGCATCCGCCGGGATTTCCGCGCCGCCTTGGATTTCGACCGCGGCGGCTAGGGCGTCGGGGCGCGCCGGGTGGCCGGCGACAAAGGCGTCGGCCACGCCGGGGAGCGCGCGGAGGGCGTTTTCAACCTCGGCGAGGTTCACGCGCCGGCCGGCGATCTTGGCAAAACGCCCGGCGCGGCCGAGGAGGATGAGTTCGCCGCGCGCGTTGACGGCGGCGCGGTCGGACGGCGAGCAGATTCCGCGCCCGCGGACGGCGGCGCCGGCGACGGTGAAGCGTCCGCCGCGCCGCCAGCGGAGCGTGACGCCGTTGACGGGCGTGCCGACGTTGCCGGCGGCGAGCGCGGCGCGGCCGGTGCGGTCGTAGGCGATGCCGCCGGTCTCGCTGGCGCCGTAGAAGGCGTGGATGTCGCGCGAGAATTTTTGCGCGAAGGCGGCGGCGGTTTCTGGCGCGAGCGGCGCGCCGGCGGAGATGATGGTGCGCAGGCTGGCCAGGGCCGCGGGCGCGATGCCGGTCTGCGCCAGCGCGCGCAGGAGCGTGGGGACGGCGGGGAAGATCGCGGGGCGCCAGCGTTCGCAATCGGCGGCGAGCGCGCGGGGCAGCGGGCTGGCGGCGCAGAGGAGCGGGGTGCCTTGCGCGAGGAGCGGCATGACGAGGCTGCCGAGGCCGTAGGAGTGGCCGAGCGGGATGACGGCGAGGTTGAGGTCGCCGGGGCGGATGCCCATCGTGGCGGCGAGCTGGCGTCCGTCGGCGAGCAGTTGCGCGTGGGTGAAGGCGAGCGGCTTGGGCGCGCCGGTGCTGCCGCTGGTGAGCTTGACAAGGCAGAGGTCGCGGCGGCGGGAGCGCGGGGGGAGCGGCGAAAGCGGCATGTTCTCCAGCGCGCCGTCATGCCAGAGCCAGGCGGCGGAACAGGCGGCGGCGATGTCGCGGAGGGCGGCGGGCGTTTCCCTGGCGTCGGCGGGCGCGGGGACGGCCCCGGCTTCGAGCAGGCCGAGGAAGACGTGGAACCAGCGCGCGCCGTTGGGCTCGGCCATGATGACGCGGCGGCGGCCAAGCGCGGCGCGGGTTTCGGAGGGCAGGGCGCGGAGCCAGCCGGCGGCGGCTTCGCCGAGCGCCGCGCGGGTCCATATGCGGCCGTCGGCGCCGTCGATGAGCGCGGTGGCTTCGGGGTGGGCGCGGACCAGCGCGCGCCAGCAATGGAGGACGGTTTGGCTCATGGAAAAGGCAGCGCGATTGTCCGGTGCGGGGCGCGCCGGGCGAGCGAAAAATGGCGGACGGGCGGAACGCCCCATAGACATGTTGACCCGGGGCAACGCCCCCGGCGGGTGCATGAAAGAAACGAAGCTGAAGATGGAACCGCTCAGGGTGCTTGGAAAACGAGGCGCCAAGTGGCTCGGCACAGGATGGTATTTTTTAACCTGTCCCTAATTCTTCTCCGGCGATCCTGCATGACTATTATCAACAATTGCTCCCGGCGGGCGGGGTCGCGATCAATCCATGAAAAACCGGGACAACCGCGAAAAAACTTGCGGAAGGCAACCCCTCATAAATAGCCTGCCCGCCCATGTCACTGAATAAAACCCGCATTGTAATGAAAACCAAAACCCTATGCATATTATGCGCCACCCTTGCCCTCGGCCTTTGCCCGCCGGTTTTTGGCGTGGACGCGGGGACGGACACGAAGCCGGTGAAATTGATTTTCGACACCGACATGGGCAACGACGTGGACGACGTCCTCGCGCTTGCCGCCATGCACGCGATGCAGTCCCGCGGCGCCTGCGAGCTGCTCGCCGTCACGCTCACATGCCCGCTGCCGGAGGCCGCGCCGTATATTGCCGCGCTTAATGCTTTTTATGGCCGTCCCGGCATCCCCATCGGCGTCAACCCCGCCGCGCCGCGCGCCGAGAAACGCAGCAAATATCTTCATGTCGCGTCGCTGCGCGGGCCGGACGGCGCCCCGCTGTTTCCCGCAAAATTCGACCCCGCCGCCGCGCCCCCCGCGGTTGACCTGCTGCGCCGCGTGCTCGCCGCCGCCGAAGACGGCGGAATCGTCATCGTGCAGACCGGCTTTTCCACCAACCTCGCCCGCCTGCTCGACACGCCGGGCGATGCCGTCTCGCCCCTCGCGGGCCTCGAACTCGTCAGGCGCAAAGTCCGCCTGCTCTCCATCATGGCGGGGGATTTCAGGCCGGTGAAGCCCGGCGGAAAACCGCATGTCGAATACAACGTAAAATGGGACATCCCGGCCGCCCGCAAACTCGCCGCCGAATGGCCCGCGCCGATCTGGTGGAGCGGTTTCGAGGTCGGCCTGGCCGTGCCTTACCCGGCCTGGAGCATCGACAATGATTTTGATTATATTCCGCGCCATCCCGTGAAGGAATCCTATCAGGCATACAAGCCCGCGCCGCATCAGCGCCC
>JAITDF010000276.1 GCA_031282705.1 Opitutaceae bacterium
GACCGCCCTGCCAAAAAACCGGCCTTCGCGTAACATCAGTGACAAACAACAAAAAAATGACCTCCTCCCCCGCCATTCTCGCGCTCGACGCCGGCGGCACTTTCTTCAAGTCCGCCCTCGTCCTGCCCTCCGGCGAAATCCTCCCCGGCTCGCTCCGCTCCACGCCCGCCAATTCACACGGCACGGCGGGGGAAATCATCGCGGCCTACGTGGATATTTTCAAAAATGCCGCCGCCGTCGCCGCCGCCGCCGGCCTGCATATTTCCGCCGCCGGCATTTCCACGCCCGGACCGTTTGATTATGAAAATTGCACAAGTTTGATGAGACACAAATTCCCCGCCATCCACGGCGTGAATTTGCGCGACGCACTCGCCGCCGCCGTCCCCGAAATCCGCGGCGTGCCGCTCCGTTTCCTGTCCGACGCCCATGCCTTCCTCCTCGGAGAGCAGCGCGCCGGCGCCGCTCGCGGCCATGAAAACGTGTGCGCCGTCACCATCGGCACCGGCCTTGGTTTCGGCGTCATGCAAAACGGCAAAATCCGCGACAACGGCGCGGGCGGCCCGTTCATCGTGCTGTTCAAAAAGCCCTGTCGCGACGGAATCATCGAGGACTGCGTTTCCCGCCGGGGCATCCTCCGCCTCTTCCGCGAAAAACTCGCCGGAACCGGCCGGTTTGACAAACCCGACGTCGCCGACATCGCCGCGCTCGCCCGCCGGCCGGAAACGGCCGCCGGCGCCGGCGCCGCGCGCGCCGCGTTTGCCGAGGCCGGCGCGCTGCTCGGCGAAACCCTCCGCCCCGTCCTCGCCGACCTCGCCCCCGAAATCCTCGTCATCGGCGGGCAGATTTCGAAATCATTCGACCTCCTTGCCGCCCCGCTCCGCGCCGCCATCGGCGCCGGCAATAACAAACCGGAAACCACCGCCGCGCAAAATCCCGACACCGCCGCGCTCCTCGGCTCCGCGTTCGCCGCGGCAACCCTCTGAAATTCCCGCCAATTCACCATGGACAAAACCCGAAAACCAAAGGCAGGCGTGCTCCAGATCGCCTCGCCCCGCTTCAAGGAACTCGGCGCCGGCACCGCGCACGGCACCTACTCGCAACGCAAGGACATCGAGGTCCGGGCCATCCTCGCCGAATGGGGAAAATCCGCCGAACTCGTCTGGCCGGGAATTGTGTATTCGCGCGCCGACGCCGACGCCGCGATGAGACAATTCTTCGCCGAAAATGTTGATTTCATCATCGCCGAATTTTTATCGTGGTCGGAGGATTTCGCGTGGATTCGTTTCCTGCGCGACATGCCCGACGTGCCGATTCTGTTTGTCAACCCCGCCAAGGAGAAAGTGCCGTTCACCGACACACTCGAAGAGGACGATTTCATAGAATACCTCTGCTGCGGCACGCTCGTCGGCTCGCTTGAGGCCGCCGGCGATGTCGCGCGCATCGGCAGAAAACATTTTTCCACCATCGTCGGCAGCCGCGCCGAACTTTCCGAAAAAGTCGCCGCCTTCGCCGGCGCCGCCCGCGTCCGCGCGCTGTTGCGCCAGTCCACCGTCGGCCTCCTCGCCAATTACAACGAGGCCATGTGGTCAACTTACATTGACCCCTACAACGTTTTCACCCGCATCGGCCCCGAGGTGCGTTTCATCGCCTATTCCACCTACGCCGGCGCCATCGCCGCGCTCGATGAAAAGGAGTTTTCCGAATACAAAAACGACCTCCTCTCGCGCTACAAAATGATGGATGACGTCGCGCCGGAAAAATTCGACGCCTCCGTCCGCGCCTCCCTCGCCCTCGCCAAACTCGGACGGCAATTCGACATAGACGCGATGGTGTTCAACGACATTGACACCGCCATGTTGCAATTCATCGGCCTCCGCGCCGGCTTTTATCATCCGTGGTTCAACCAAAACCACTCCGTCCTCGTGCCGGAGGCCGACATGGGTTGCGGCCTGATGACCTACATCCTGAAACTGCTGACCGGCGGATACGTCAATTTTATCGAGCCGTTTCATATAGAGACCGGCTCCGGCACCTTCGCCGGCGGCCACGCCGGCCCGAACGACCACAACGACCCCGCGTGGCAGCAAAACACCATCATCGCCCGCGATGTCCGCTTCGCCAAAACCCAATACAAATACGCCGGCGCGCCGTTCGCGTGGTATCGCATCCCGCCGGGATTGAAAACAATGGCGCAGCTGGTCGAGGAAAACGGGAGATACAAGATGGTCTGCGCCCTCGTCGAATCCCTCCCCGGCAGGCATTTGCTGGCAACCTACTCGCACACGATTTTCCGCCCGCGGGTTCCCGTCTGCCAGCTCTTCGAGCAGGTCCTGAAGGTGGGCACCACCCAGCACTTCGCCGTGGTTGACGGCGACCACACCGCCCGACTCCGCATCCTCGCCGAACTGATGGACTTTGAATTCCACCACATTAAATAAACAATTAAAATGGTCCACCGATTACACAGATTAACTGATGTTACGCGGTTCCGTCGTACCGCAGGTTTCCAAACCTGCTTAAAACTCACGCATGGCCGCGAACCCGCAATCAGGCATGAGCTTCGGAGCAGACTTGGAAGTCTGCGGTACG
>JAITDF010000303.1 GCA_031282705.1 Opitutaceae bacterium
GCATCCTGCTCCCGTCAGGCAAGCGGGACGCTTGCCCTACTTGGCCTCCGCGTGGGCTTTTCAATGATTTCATGGTGTTTTTTTATTTTTCAAATGCCCCCCTTTTTTTTTGGTGGGGGCGGCA
Source organism: Opitutaceae bacterium (assembly GCA_031282705.1). Classification (GTDB taxonomy): domain Bacteria; phylum Verrucomicrobiota; class Verrucomicrobiia; order Opitutales; family Opitutaceae; genus Termitidicoccus. The sequence continues at coordinate 125 of JAITDF010000303.1, forward strand.
CCTTGCCGCGGTTATTCATTTGCCGGAACCCGTGTCGAGGGAGGACCCTGATAGGAGCGTTTTTGGCCGCCGAGGTCTATCACTATTTTTTGCAGCACCGTGCCAGGGTCGCCGCAGATTATTTTCAAGGTGTGCCTGCCCGGTTTGTCTATGTTCAGCGTGCTTTTTTGGATGGCGCAGTTGCGGAGCACGTTAACATACCAGTCGTTTGCGTATTCAAAGGACGAGGTGGTCGGCGTGAGGACGGCGCCATCATCCACGCACACGCCGTATTTGGTTTGCACGTTGGTTGACTCGTGGCCGGCGTAGTCGTCGGCGTCGGAAAGCGGGAAGGTGGGGAGCGCGTAGGTATAGACATCAACCGCGCCGTGGTGGAATGTGTAAAAGTCATATTCAAGGCAGGGATTTTTCAAGTTCGCCGGATTGTGGCGGATCGCGGTCGGGCTGCCGATTTGCACGGAGTCACCCTCGTAGCCAAGGTCGCGGACGATCTTCATTTTTATGCGCTGGTTCTCGGTTTTCCTGTGAAACCCGGCGGCGGGGATGGAGACGCAGCCGTTGTCCTCAATATACAAACCGTCCAGCTCCGCGCGCGCCGGGGCGGCGGGGTTGAACGCGGAGACGAGCACTTTTTTTGACACACCGCCGGCGGCGACGGTGATTTCGCCCAATATGTTCTCGCCGGCAGGCACTTTTGTCCAGTCAACGGAAACGGCGACGCGCCCGTCGGGACCGGCAGCGTTGGTTTTATTGACAACAATCCACGGCGTGGAAACGGACAAATTCCATCTCGGCGGCGCGGCGGTTTTGTTATAGATTTCGAAATGATAAACGCGGTTGAGCCACGGATTGAAGCAGGGCAGCGCGTGAAACGCGCGCGCGCCGAGCGTGACGTCCTCGCCCTCGGCGGCGATGCCGAAACCGCCGGCGCCGGCGGGCGGCGCATGGTCAACGACGGGCGGCAGTTCGTAATACGAGGACGGCCCGCCCATGCGCAGCGACATGATGCCGTTCCATTTTCCGTCGAGCAACCCGTTGTATTCCTTTGTCAACGCCTCAAGGCCGGCATATATCATTTTCACGCGGTCGCGGAGTTCGCCGGCAGAGGCGCGGCCCTGCGCGGCGGCGAGGCGGTTTTGCTGCGCGACGAGATGGAGTTTGTTCATCAACTCGGCGCCTTTGAGCGGATGATAGAACAACTGGAAGAGGGCGGGGCGGGCGGCGGGCGGCGCCGATTTCATGATATTGTCGGCGATTTCGCCCATGCGGTCGCAGTCGGCGAGACGGCGCCGCGCCTCGGAATAGTTGGCGAAGGAAAACTCGGTGTCGGTGACGCGCTCGCGGCGGTTTTGCACGGTGTTCCACTCGTAGCCGAAGCCCATGAACTCGGGGCGGCGCGCGAAGGCGAGTTTGTAAAACAGACGCGTGGCGCGGAGAAAATCCCCCTGGTTTTCGCGCCCGAACATTTCGGCGAGCCAGGCGGCGTGGCGGGCGGTGACGTTGTCAAAATTGAATGCGTTTATATCAAACGCCATTTCGAGGAAAAGCGTCATGGCGAACTCGCAGGACTTTATGTCGCCGACATTGAGCAGCCAGAGGCGGTCGGCGGTGGTGTCATAAGCCTTTTTCAGCTCCTCATACATCAGCGCCGGCGGCGTGGATGCCATCCACAAATAATCGTGCGGGCGGCCCAGGTAGGAGACGTGATAATAAACACCGGCGCGTCCGGAGCGCCTGCGCTCGCCGGCGTTGCTGAGGCGCTTCATATAACCGTAATTGTCGTCCGGCCAGACAATCGTGACCTCGTCCGGCAATTCCAAACCGTGCGAATACACATCGAGCACCTCCTTGTAGGGCGTGAACGCCTGCGGGATGTCGGCGAGCGGTTTTTTCAATTCCCCGGCGAGGATTTCCCGCTGGTCGCCGAGCGCGTCCTGCATGATTTTCACGCGATCCTTCATGTTGCCGCCGTCGCGCATGGCGCTGTCGTGCCTGCCGCGCAGGGCGAGCGTCCAGACATTTTCATATTTTCCGTTTTCGCTGACACGCTTGCGCAGGAGGCGGTTGATGGCGGCCTTGTTTTTGACAAAATCCCAGTCGCCCATTGTCTTGCTGTTCCATTCGGATGCGTTGTTAAACAACAGCGGCTCGCAATGGACGGAGCCCATGACAATGCCGAAGCTGTCGGCGACCTCCTTGTTTTCCGGGATTTGGTTAAACGCGGTTGATGCCTCGTGCATGGCGGGGCAAAGATAATTCGCCTTCAGGCGAAGCAGCAACTCGCAGACTTTTTCGTAGGTTTTCGGACCGATGTTTTTCCGCTCCGTTTCAAATGTTGTCTTCGCCCAGCGGAGCAGCCCCCAGTCCTCGTCGTTTATAAAGATGCCGCGGTATTTCACCGAGGGAGGGCGGGAGATGGTTTTGGTCACATGCAAAACGAGCCCCGTTTTTTTTGCAACCGGCACGTCCGCCCACCAATACCACGGCGACACGCCTATGCGCTCGGAAACTGACATGATGCCGTAGGCCGTGCCGCGGCGGTCGCTGCCGATGATGACAAGCGCGGTTTTCACGCCGGGCTCCGGGTCGCGCAGAAGTTCCATCTGATAGCATTCCCATTTGCCGCGGATTTCGGAGACATCAAGTTTGCCCTCAGCAATCCAGCGTCCGATGCGTCCGCTGTTGCCAATCGTGCCTACGACGACGCAATTCTCCGCGGGGTTCTCCGATACGGAAACGGATTCTCCGGTGACACGTTTGATGTCGTCCGCAAGTATCTGCGCGGATTTTATAACCACCCCGGCGTCGTGCTTGTCATAAACGATCGAGCATTTTCCTCCGGCTTGCGCCAAAGGGAATGCCGCGCCAGGCATGTCCTCGCCATCCGATTTCGCGAGACCGGCTGACAGCAACAATGCGAGCAGCATGACGTTAAATGGCAGATTTCTCATTAGCATTAAGAAGGCTCTGTTTTTTTGCGACACATGAATGCACGATTTCAACTGGTGCATCCCTTGCATTTGATTACTCAACCTTGGTCGGCGGCGGGCCGGAGTAGCTGCGCTTGAGGCCCCCGCAATCAATTATTATCTTTTGCAGCATCACACCGGGATGGGCACAATAGATTTTGACTGTGTGCTTTCCCGGCCC
>JAITDF010000313.1 GCA_031282705.1 Opitutaceae bacterium
GCCAGGGCGGGCCGATGATGTCGCCCGCGCCGTAGATGCCTTTGACCGTGGTCTGGTAGTCGTCGCCGACTTTGAGGAAGTTGCGGTCGAGCCCGGGTTTCACGTCGCGGGCGAGGAGGCCGTCGATGTTGGCGACCACGCCGATGGCGGAGAGGAGCGTCCCGGCCTCGACGGTGGTTTTCCCGCCGGCTTTCACGAGGTCCACTTTCACGCTGTTTTTGTCCGCGCGGAAGTTTTCGCAGGTGGCGCCGGTGTGGATGGCGACGCCCTGTTTTTCGAGCGCGCGGTGGAGGGTGCGGGAGACCTCCTCGTCCTCGACGGGGAGGATTTGCGGGAGCATTTCGACGAGGGTGACGCGGGTGCCGAAGGCGTTGTAGAAATAGGCGAATTCCACGCCGATGGCGCCGGCGCCGACGATGATGACGGAGTCGGGCTGGCGCGTGGCGGCGAGGGCTTCGCGCGAGGTCATCACGCGCACGCCGTCGTAGTCGAGGCCGGGGATGTGGCGCATCTTGCAGCCGGTGGCGACGAGGATGTTTTTCGTCTTGAAAAACTGTCCTTTGTGCCCGCCCTCGGTGATGGAGACCATGCCGGGCGCGTTGACGAGGCCGCGGCCGACGAGGTAATCGACCTTGTTTTTCTTGAGCAGGAACTCGACGCCCCTGGCCATCTGGTTCGAGACGCCGCGCGAGCGTTCGATGACTTTCGCGAAGTCAAACGACACCTCCTTCGCGGTGATGCCGTGGATGTCGGACGTCTTCATCTTCTGGTAGAGCTCTGCGCTTTTGAGCAGGGCCTTGGTGGGGATGCAACCCCAGTTCAGGCAGGTGCCGCCGGCGCGCTCCTGTTCGATGCAGGCGACTTTTTTGCCGAGTTGCCCGGCGCGAATCGCGCCCGCGTAGCCCGCCGGGCCGCCGCCGATGACGATGAGGTCGTATTCAACAAAGGGATCAACCATGATGTGCCCCGCATGGTCTCGGCGCCGATGCGCGGGGTCAACGGGAAAGCGCGGCGTCGGCGGAAACCCCCACAGGCATGTTGCCCCGGGGCACAGGTCTTGGGATATTTCCGGCCAGCCCCCATACATTTGCTCGACACGGGGTGCCCGGCTTGCAAAACTCCGCCATTCACATCGGCGGTCCATGACTACCACATGCCCGCCGATGGATAACCACCTAAAGCACACCATGAAACACACCAAACGAAAACTCGCAGGGCTCGCCCTTGCGTTCTCGCTCATCCTCGCGACCGCGGCCAGCGCCAAAATCGCCGTGGGTGATTACATCGACCTCTCCGGCTACGTCGGCGCCTCCGCGCGCTACCAGAAGACTGACCGCGATCAGGGCGTTGCCGACGACGACTCCGCCAAGCTGGACCTCGACGCCCTCAAGCTGTCCGCCAGCCTGAAATACAACGCCCTCTCCGCGAAGGTGTCCGCCTACGTCCCCGGCTCGACACTCGACGACGCCAACAGCGACGGCGTCTTCATCACCGAGGCGTATCTTTCCTACGCTCCCGGCAAAGGCTTCACGGTTTCCGGCGGTCGTTTCCTGAGCTGGATCGGCTACGAGCCCTTCGACCTCGACCAGCAATGGAACCTCACCGCCGGCCTCGGCCCCATGAGCCACCTCGTGCCGAACTACCACGATGGCGTCCGCCTGGAATACACCTCGGGCAAAATCTCGCTCGGCGTCGCCGCACTGGACTCGGTTTACAACGACGAGTATGCCGTTGTGTCGCTCGGACGGCACTTGCCAACCGCCGCCCCTTACAGAGGCGATACGGATGCGCGCAACGGCCTGGGCGGCGAGTTCACGATCCGTTATCAGGACGAGGCCTTCAGCTTCGGCGCGACGCTGGCGGCGGAATGGAACAGCGACACCTTCAAGGACGGTGCATATGCTCCCGATCTTTCCCGCGGAGATATCGACTACGGTCTTTATGTGTTCGACTTCTGGGCCCAGTATTATCTCTCCTGCACCAAAACCACCTTGGGCGCGGAATTTATTTACCAGAGGATTTCGCCCAAAAACTCCTCCGGCATTTACCAAGAATCGCTGGCGGCGGGCGACACCCTTTTTGATGCGACTCAATATGCCGTGCTGCTGTCCGCCAGACAGGAGCTGACCGACCGCTGGTCGGTCGCGGGAACCGCGTCCTTTGGCGAGTTGAAATATTTCGATGAATCAACCGCCCTGCGGTTTGCAAAGGTGGCCGTGTCCCCGTGCTTCGCCCTGGCCAAAAACATCGATCTCCGTGCCGAGGCAAGCTGGACGAATTATAGCGAAGACACCCGTTATAATTGGGATTCCGGCAGATCCAACGCCTGCAAAGAGGAATACTTTGCCGGCGTCCAGATGGTGTTCAAATTCTGACCCTTTGTCCGCATCGCTCCCTGTCTTCCAAACCCCGCCCGCCCGGCGGGGTTTTTTATTTTGGCGGGCCCGGCGGGGGCTCAGCGTTCGTCCAGCTTGTAATTCAAAAACGGTATCACCGCGAAGGCCGGCAGGGAGACCAGGATGCTGAGGACAAACAGCCACGCGTAGCCAACGGTTTCCTGAATCACGCCGCTGATGGCGCCAAATATCAAATAGCTCAAGTAGATGACGGAGGCGTTCAACGCGACGATGGAGGCGGGATATTTCGAGCCGGCGGCCATGCGGAACATATAAAAATTCATCACCGTGAAGCCAAGGCCGAAGCCGAAATTCTCGATGCCCAGCAGGAGCGCCAGCACCCAGTCGAACCGCCATATATAAGCAATGCCGGCAAATGAAAAATCCAGCGCGACCGCATGGTGCGCGGCGCTGTGCAGCGCGAGGTAAACATAAACCACGCTCGGGAAGACGGCCGCAAGGGTGAACGGCCACACGACCCTGCGCAGGCCGTGGCGCTTGAGGAGCATGCCGGACAGCGCGCCGCCGGCCATGGCGCAGACCGACATGACGCCGGTCAGTACGCCCACCTCGGCAATGGAAAGCGCCAGCCCGCCGGCGCCGGGTTTGTCCATGAGGAAGGCCGGGCCCATCTTCGCGATGAACGTCTCGCCCGAGCGCAGGAAGAATATATAAACGATCCCCGGCCAGAGCAGCGGCAGGGAAAAGTAGCTGCGGAGCACGTCCCCGAAGGGGAGCGCCGCGGCTTTCCCGTCCGTGTCGCGATGCGGATGGTCGGCCTCCGGGCGGGGAAAGGTTTTTCTTGTATAAACATAAAGCACGCCGAACAGGATGATAAGAACCCCGAAATAGCCGCCCCAGGTGATTCTCGGGTCGCCGTATTTTTCCCCGATGATGCCGGCAAGCGCGATGAGCACGGATCCGGACATCACCGTGGCCACGCGCCCGAAGACAGGGTCGAGCCCGGAAAAAAGCGCCTGCTCGGCCTTGGTGAGGGAGAGCGTGAAGAACCCCTGGAGCGCGATTTGCTGGAATGATTTCACGACGGCCAGCACCGTGAGCGCGCCGAGATAAAGCCAGAGGGAGAATGCCGGCCGCATCAGCGACAGCGCGAGCAGCACGAGGCCGAGCATGAGGCATTCGCCGGAGCGCAGAATCCACCATCGCTTGGTGCGGTTCGCGTCGATCACCGGGCCGAAAAGGAATTTGACGGCCATGGGCAGCGTGGCGAACGAGGCCCAGCCGATGATGGTGTTGGAGACGCCCATGGATTTGAGCAAAATCACCGGCACGCTCACGAGCACGGGGTTGATCAGGCCCTGCCACGTGCCGATGCACGGGGCGAAGCGCCACGGGCCCGGATGCGCGCCGCGGCCAAGCGGGTCGCCGGCGGGCGGCATGTTTTCGGGGAAGGCAGGTTTGTCCATAAGAAGGGTTCGTTTTGTGTTAGCCGCAGATGAACGCGGACGGATGCGTATAAAACTTCCGAAACGATGGTTTGAATCCGTGTTCATCTGTGTTCGACTGCGGCTGAGTTTTTTGGTTCGGTTTTTATCAACCGCCAATTCCACCAATAATCTGAACGCTAATTCCCGCTAATGATTTTATTAGTGTTCCGGCAATTAGTGTTTTTTCATTAGTGAGGATTAGTGGTTAATTTAAGGGTTTGTTCTTATTAACTGATGTTACGCAGTCGGCGGATTTTGGTAGGGCGGTCTCGCCGAGACCGCCGTCGTTTGCCTCGTGGTGTTCGC
>JAITDF010000430.1 GCA_031282705.1 Opitutaceae bacterium
ACGCGCGTGGACGGCGGCGTGCTGGCCGTGGGCGGGGACGCGAGCCTCGGCGACACCGCGCTCGCCCGCGACCTCGTGCTCAACGGCGGCGATTTGCGCGTGACCGGCGCGTTCGACACCGCGCGCAAAATCGAGGTGCGCCGGGGCGCGACCGTGTCCGTGGACGGCGGCATCACCACCTCGTGGCTCGACCTGACCGGCACGGGCAATCTCACCAAAACCGGCGACGGCACGCTCGCCCTCTCCCTCGCCGCCACCGGCGCGTCCGCCCACAGCGGCACCAAGTTTGTCGAGGCGGGCGTCTTGCAAGGCTCGGTGGGGGCGCTGCGCGGGGAAATCATCAACAGCGCCACCGTGGCGGTTGACGTGGCGGACGCGTGGACCGGCGTGTTCACCGGCACCATTCGCGGCGGCGTGTTTGCCAAGACGGGCGCTGGCGTGCTCGACGCCGGCGGCGGCGTGCTGGAGGTGCACACCATCACGGTTGATCGCGGCATCCTCACCCAAAGCGGCTCGCTGCGCCTCGCGGCCACCGCGGTCAATGTCAGCCGGAACGGAACCGTCACCGCACCCGCCGGCGGCGGCGTTGTCACGCAGTTGTTGTGCAACGCGGGCGCGATCCGGGTCGGCTACGCGGTGGCGCGAAACAGCGACGCCCTCGGCTCGGAGTTGGTCGTGCATGGAAACTACAAGGGTGATGGCGGCATGATTTACCTTGGCATCGGCCTGGTGGACGGCGCCGTCGTCGCCGACAAGTTTCTCGTGGCCGGCAACGCCGGCGGCAAAACCTCGGTGAACTTCGTGCAGGCGGAGGCGGGCAAAACGGTCAACCTGCCCAACCTGGCCGCCGACCTGCCGCCCGATGTCATCTACGCCGCCGGCGGCGGCGGCGAGTTTGTCCAGGCCGGGCGCGTGACCTTCGGCGTCAAGGATTACACGCTCGTTTACGACCCGGCGACCGGCGCCGGCGACTGGCGCATTTCCCTGTCGTCGGAAATCCCCGCCGTGCTCGGCGTGGACGCCGCCATCATGACCACCAACAATGCCGCCCTCAATTCGCTCGGCCAGCGTCTCGAATCCATGCGCGTCGCCGACGGCGGCACGGGCCGCAAAGGCTGGGACATCTGGCTCAGCGGCATGTGGGACGACAGCAAGTTCACCCGCACCATCTACGACGGCGCCACCGCCGACACCCGCGGCTGGCAGGCGGGTGCGGACTACTCCGACTCCGAAAGCGCCTTCGCCCTCGGCGGTTTTGTCGATCGCGTGGACTCCGACATGGACATGCCCCACGACACCGGCACATCCGCCACGGTCAACGGCTTCGGCGCCTACGTCACCTACCGTCCCGGCGCATGGTATTTCGACGCCCTGCTGCGCGCCACCAACGGCGTTTACCGCGTCAATATTCCGGAAACGCCGACATTGGAAATGGACATGAAGGGCTTCGGCGCCGCCCTCGAAATCGGACGGGAAATAACCGTCGGCAAATGGCTCGTCGAACCACAACTCCAGGTTTTCTGGCAGCGCACCAATGTCGATCGCGCCGGCGACCGGTTTGGGCGCATATATAATATCGACGCCATTCAGTCCCTCACCGGCCGCGCCGGCGCGCTCCTCTCCCGGACATTTGTCCCGCGGGAAAACTGGCAGCTCCGCCCCTATGCCCGCCTGGGCTACGCGGAGGAGCTCGACGGGCGCGCAACCATGCTGCTGGAGACCATCGGCGAAAAAATAACCTATGACAACGACCTCGGCGGCGGCGGCGCCATCCTCAACGCTGGCGTCGCGCTGCGCATCCGCGACCGCTTCGACCTTTGGGCCGACGCCACCTGGCACGGCGCCGGCAAGGCGGAGGGATGCAGCCTGAATCTCGGTGCCGGCTGCCGTTTCTGAACTAACCATTGGTTTCAAAAAATCTTCCATCCCCGTCTCCACGTTTTATGAAAAACCCACCCTTCACCATGCTTCGCGCGGTTTGCTCCGGTCTGTTTTTGCTGGCCGCCGGCGCCGCCCCGCTTGATGCCCAGGGCAACACCGCCCCGGACGCCGCCGACGAGGCCGGCGAGGTCGTCGTCCTCCCGGAATTCCGCGTTCAGGCAAAAGACGACGGCTCCTACCTCGCCACCGAGTCCACCTCGGGCACGCGCATCACCGTGCCCATCTCCAGCCTGCCCTATTCCATCCAGGTGCTGACGGCGGATTTTATCAACGACTTCCAGTTGTTCGACCTGTCCGATCAGGCGCCCTACATCAGCGGCATGGCCCCCGGCGACCCCGCCGACGGCAGCGGCAGCGGCACCCTGCTGCGCGGCTTCAGCGTGCTGGCTTTCCGCAACGGCTTTTACCGCACCCAGGCACCCGAGTCCTCCAGCATCGCCCGCGTCGAGGTCATCAAGGGGCCGCAATCCGCCATCTACGGGCGCGTCTCCCCCGGCGGGCTTGTCAATTTCATCTCGAAAAAACCCCAGACCAGGTTTGCCACCGGCGCGAGCGCCGCCGCCGGCTCCTACGATTATTTCCGCACCGACGCCTACGTCACCGGCCCGCTGGTGGCACGAAAATTATATTACCGCCTCGACGTTTCCTACAACGACATGGAGCGGAACACCGACTACTGGTTCACCCGCACGTTCAATTTATCCGGCGGCATGACTTATAAAATCACGCCGGACACCTCGCTCACTTTTGAGTTTGAGCACACCGACAAATTGATGAACAGCATTGTCACCCGGATTCGCTATCTGGACCGCCGCGGCTCCGAAGACAGGAACGACTGGATTATTTCTGGAAGCGTGTGGGACTTGCCTGATAAAAACGTGGCTGAACGCCTGATGACCTTCGGTGTGAGCGGCAGCGAAAGCCGCGTGAGCCGGCAAAACGATTCGTATTACCTCCAGTTGGAGCACCGCTTTTCACAAACCTTGAGCCTGCGCGTGAACCTGAGCCGCACCGACCGCGAATACTGGACGCTCAACGCACGTGCGCCCATGCTTTGGGATCCGGTCCAAAACTGCTGGGTGAACACCAGCAAGACCGGTTTCGCGCCGGCAAACCGCACCAACCCGAGCTACCAGAAATTTGATTACGACGAAACCGGCGGCCAGGTTGACCTGACAAAAATCTGGCGGACGCGAGTCAGGCAACGGAGCCTGCTGACGTTTGATTATTTCCGCAACCGCGAGAGCCGGCACCAATGGAGCCTGACGGGCGCGAATCTCGACAACGCCCTGTCTTCCCTCGGTCTGAGCGCCGCGGAAATCGTGGGCTGGAAAGCCGCCAATCCCCTCAATCTTGAACCAAAATATTCCGTGCTGCCGGCGTTCAGCCCCGAGTTTGCCTGGACCAGCGTGGACGGGATGGACTCACTATCGACCTCCATCTACGACCGGGATTTGCTGTTTTTCGGCGCGCTATTCAACCACACGATGGAATTTTTTGACGGGCGCCTGAATCTGGTCGGCTCAATCCGCCAGGATTATTCAGAAATCGAAAACAATAACCCGGCCAATGTAAACGCCAACCTCCAGGAGGCCGGAAGCAATGTGGAGAATTTTTGCTACAGCACGGGCGTGACCTTTCATGTCATTCCGAAAAAACTCATCGCCTACGCCAGCTACGGCACCTCGTTCAACCCCGTGCCGCGGGTGGATCCGATCACGGGGGCCATTTATGGCAACACCACCGCGGAAGGCGGCGAGGCCGGGCTCAAGGGCCTGCTCATGTCGGAACGCTTTTCCTATACGCTCGCCTTTTATCGCGTGCGGCAGGAAAACGAGGTGACGGACAATCCCGCTTACTTTGGCGACCCCGACCCGGTCGGGAATCGCACCCCCCGTTACATGGAGGGCGGGGCGACCTTGGCCAGGGGTGTCGGGCTGGACATTTCGGGGCGTCTGCTTCCCGGCCTCGCCATGGTCGGCAACGCCTCGTGGGTGAGCGCCGAGGTGGCTGAAAACAAGGGTAGTCCGGCGCTCATAGGCACCCGTCCGGTCAACATTCCCGTCCGCTCGTTCGGCCTCGGCATGACATGGCGCCCGCAGTCCTTTCTCAAGGGCGCAAGGCTCGGCGTGAGCTATAAATACCAGGCGCGGCATTTGTATATGTTTGGGTCGGACGGCGGCGCCACCGCCTTTGACTACGCCCCGCTCTACCTGCCTTCGACCAACGAATGGGCCATGTTTGCCGGCTACAATGTCCGGTTGCGGAAAAAAATAACCGCGGATATCGGCGTCAATGTGATGAACCTCTTCGATCAAAAAATCCCCTCGCCGGCGTTTTACGCCCCCAACGGACGCGAAATCCGTTTCACCGCCAGAATTTCCTTCTAAACCATTAAACCGCACACCCTCCAGCTCCCGCACCTATGATAAAAACAATAAAATACATGCCCCTGCTCGGCATCTCCCTCATCTGCGCCGCCGCGGCCTTTGCTCAGCCCGCGGCCATCCCCACTGAGCGTAATATCTGGCTTGAAGTTCATAAACGCCAAATTGCCAAGGCCGGACAAAACGGCGCGGATATCATGTTTGTCGGCGATTCCATCACCGCCGGCTGGGATACGAATGGAGCCAAGGTCTGGGCCAGGCACATGGCCCCGCGCAGGGCGGCGAACTTCGGCATCAGTGGGGACAAGACCGAGCACGTGCTCTGGCGTTTGCAAAACGGGGCGCTCTCGGAAAAAATCCGCCCCAAGGTGGTTGTTCTCATGATTGGAACAAACAATATCCTGCGTGATGATGCCCAGGGCATTGCTGATGGCATTTCGGCGATCATAAAGGAAATCCACCTGCGCGCGCCCTCCGCCAAGGTGCTGCTCATGGGTATCTTCCCGCGCAGCGAGAAGCCGGACGCCGCCAACCGCGGCAAAGTGGCCGCCGTCAACAAAATCATTTCTCAATTCGAAAATGGCCGCGATGTGGCATACCTTGATATCGGCGGCAAATTCATACAGCCGGACGGCACGATCAATCGGGAGATCATGTATGATTTTTTGCACCTCACCCATGCGGGCTATCAGCTCTGGGCGGATGCCATTGATGACAAACTGTCCGCCCTGCTGGAATGATTCCGAACTCCCGAAATTAACCAAATAATATAACCCGCGCGCCGCGTTTCACCATGCCATCCCCGCTTAAAAAAATCACACTACTCGCCTCGATGTTTCTCGGCATTTCCGCCCTGCCTGCCTTCGCCGCGCCGCGCCCGGTTTTGCTTGAGTGCGAGGACATGGAGTTCAAGGCCGCGTGGACGCGCACCACGACCTCGGCGGCGTCCGCGTCGGGCGGGGCGTCCATGCTCGCGCCCGACAGCAACTCGGACGCCCTCACCGTGATTGTGGTGCCGGA
>JAITDF010000441.1 GCA_031282705.1 Opitutaceae bacterium
AGCGTCCCGCTTGCCAGCCGGCGCGCAAAGCGCGCCGCCCCAAAGTGGCCAGGGCATCCTGCTCCCGTCAGGCAAGAGACAAACGTCCCGCTTGCCCTGCTTGGCTCCCCGTGCCTCCGCGTGAGACATGATTTTTCAAAGTGCCCAAAAACGGAAAGAAAACAAAATCATGCCATCGTTCAAAGTGCCTGAAGTCCCGGCGACCATCAGCGTCTCCCATTGGAATAAAAAAAGGGAGCTGCTCTCAAGAAAGAAACCATCGGGGGTGACCGAAGCCATCGAGACATTCCTTGCCGTCTATAAAAAAACGGACTGGAAGGCCCTGGAGGAACTTTCCAAATACAAAAAACCCACGCTGGGGCTGAGTCTTTTTGGCAATCAAGGGCCTAAAATCGGCAATGAAATAAAAGGCGCCCTTTCAATCATAAAGGCCCATAAAAAAACAATTGGAACGGTGTTTGAAAAATTGCGCAAGGCGACCTTGGATTTGCACAAGACGGCAAAGGCTGCCATCGTCATGTTCAAGAACGAGGACTATCCGAAGGCATCGGCTGCCGCGGCCGAGATTGCGGCTGCGGCGATGCTTTTTTCCGGCAATGTCAATCCGGCCTCGCTGGAAAGGTTCCTTGACGATTGCACCGAGGATATAGTCAAGGAGGTCAACCGTGAATTGAAGCAGGTTATTGACGGATGCGGAAACTTGCAGGCCATTGTCACCGGCCAAGCCAACACATTGCAGCAAATCACCAAACTGGGCACGGTGAAAGAACGGGCGGAATTCTACAACGGACTGACGCCCGACGGTATCGCAAGAAAAGTGACAACCCAGATCAGTCAGCGGATAAAAGCGGCCAATGCCCTGAACCCGGGCCTCTATCCGGTTGCCAAGGCCCAGACGGTGCTGGCTGCGCTCACGCCCTTCGCAAACAGTCGCAAAGCGGAAACCGAAGATTCCATCAATAAAACGCTTGTGGTGATCGCCAAGCTCTACAACCAGGCCCGGCAACTGCCAAACTATCTCGAACAGTTCGCCGCCCCCTGACGCCCATCATGAAACGGGCGGCATTCGCAAAGGCGGATGCCTCCTTTATATCAAACAACCTGCCGTCCCCCGTTCCCTTTGTATGACCCGCTCCGAATATCATTGCCAGGAACCTCTAAAAATTGATTTTTACCGAAAAGATGGTGCCGCCTCCGCCTCCCCTTCATCATTAATAAAGAAACTCTTTCAGCCTGCCTTCATATTGGCAATTATCAATTAGTAATTAGTAATTTTAATCCTTCCTCCCATGCCAGAAATCAAACGCTCCACCCTCTTCGGCAAACTCAACCCGCTCGCGTATAAAGCCCTCGAAGGCGCCACCGTCTTCTGCAAGATGCGCGGCAACCCCTACGTCGAACTCCTCCACTGGATAAACCAAATCTTCCAGACCCAAGACACCGACCTGCACCACGTCTGCCGCCATTTCTCGCTCGACGCCTCGCGCCTCGCCGCCGACCTCACCGCCGCCCTCGACCGGCTCCCGCGCGGCGCCACCGCCATCGCCGACTTCTCCCCGCACATCGAGCGCGCCACCCAGCAGGCATGGACTTACACCACGCTCCTTTTCGGCGAGAACGCCATCCGCACCGGCCACCTCGTGCTCGCCATCGTCAGCGCGTCCGAACTCCGCCACGTGCTCCTCCAGATTTCCGCCGAGTTTGCCAAAATCAAGGAGCAGCCCCTCGGCGACAACTTCGCCGCCATCACCGAAAAATCCCCCGAGGCCCGCCTCGCCGCGCCCGCCGCCGATGCAGCCGGCGGCGCCGCCCCCGGCGAGGCCGCCGGCGCCATCGCCCCCGCGCAGCTTGGCAAACAGGAAGCCCTCAACCGCTACACCACCGACCTCACCGCCCAGGCCCGCTCCGGCAAGATGGACCCCATCCTCTGCCGCGACGACGAAATCCGCCAGATCATCGACATCCTCATGCGCCGCCGCCAGAACAACCCCATCCTCACCGGCGAGGCCGGCGTTGGCAAAACCGCCGTCGTCGAGGGTTTCGCGCAACATATCGCCGCCGGCGACGTGCCGCCGCAGCTCAAGGACGTCCGCCTCCTCTCGCTCGACATCGGCCTCCTCCAGGCCGGCGCGAGCATGAAGGGCGAGTTTGAGCAGCGCCTCCGCCAGGTCATCGACGAGGTGCAGGCCTCGCCCGCGCCCATCATCCTTTTCATCGACGAGGCGCACACCCTCATCGGCGCCGGCGGGGCCGCCGGCACCGGCGACGCCGCCAACCTCCTCAAGCCCGCCCTCGCCCGCGGCACCCTCCGCACCATCGCCGCCACCACTTGGGCCGAATACAAAAAACACATCGAAAAAGACCCCGCGCTCACCCGCCGTTTCCAAGTCGTGAAAGTGGACGAACCCTCCGAGGCCGCCGCCGTCGCGATGATTCGCGGCCTCGCCCCCGTCCTCGAAAAACACCACCGCGTGCAAGTGCTCGACTCCGCCCTCGACGCCGCCGTCAAACTCTCGCACCGCTACATCCCCTCGCGCCAGTTGCCCGACAAGGCCGTCAGCCTCATCGACACCGCCTGCGCCCGCGTCGCCATCTCGCAGCACGCCGTCCCCGCCGAGATCGAGGACACCCGCCAGCGCATCCTCATCCTTGAGGCCGAGCTTGAAATCCTCGCCAGGGAATCCGCCCTCGGCTCCGATCACCGCGAACGCGAGGCCAAAGTGCGCAAAAACCTCGAAACCGACAAAACCCATCTCGCGAAACTCGAAGCCGGCTGGGCCGCCGAAAAAGACCTCGTCACCCAAATCCTCGCCCTTCGCCGCCAGCTCGCCGACACCCTCAAAGCCAGGGCCGCTGCCGCCAAAGCCGCCGCTTCAAGTGGCACGGGCGTCCCGCCCGTGGGTTCGGGTGGCGCGGGCGTCCCGCCCGTGGACGGCGAAACCGCCCCAACCCCGTCCCCCGCCTCCGCCCCCGCCGCCACTCCTCCCCCGAAAAAGAAAAAATCCCACGCCAAAAAAACCGCCGCCGCGCCCGAAGTCACCGCGCCCGTCACCGACCCCGCCGGCCCGCCTGCCCCCGCGCCCGCCGACCCCCTCGACACCGACCCGGAGACCGCCCCCCTCCGCGCCCGGCTCCGCGACCTCGAAGCCCGCCTCTCCGCGCTCCAGGGCGAATCTCCGCTCATCCTCCCCGGCGTCGGCGATCAGGCCGTCGCCTCCGTCGTCGCCGACTGGACCGGCATCCCCGTCGGCCGCATGGTGAAAAACGAAATCCAGTCCATCCTCGGCCTCGCCGATGCGCTGGAAAAACGCATCATCGGCCAGCGCCACGCCCTCGAAGCCATTGCCAGCCGCATCCAGACCTCGCGCGCCGGCCTCGACAACCCCTCCAAACCCATCGGCGTCTTCATGCTCGCCGGCACCAGCGGCGTCGGCAAAACCGAGACCGCCCTCGCCCTCGCCGAGACCCTCTACGGCGGCGAGCAAAACGTCATCACCATCAACATGAGCGAATTTCAGGAGGCGCACACCGTCTCCACGCTCAAGGGCGCGCCCCCCGGCTACGTCGGCTACGGCGAGGGCGGCATCCTCACCGAAGCCGTCCGCCGCCGCCCCTACAGCATCGTCCTCCTCGACGAAGTGGAAAAAGCGCACCCCGACGTGCACGAAATCTTTTTCCAAGTCTTCGACAAAGGCTGGATGGAGGACGGCGAAGGCCGCCTCATCGACTTCAAGAACACCATCATCCTCCTCACCACCAACGTCGGCAGCGCTCTCATCATGAATCTCTGCAAGGACCCCGAACTCATGCCCGGTGCCGACGGCATCGCCAAGGCCCTGCGCCCCGCGCTCCTGAAGGCGTTTCCCGCCGCGCTCCTCGGCCGCCTCGTCACCGTGCCCTATTTCCCGCTCGGCGACGACATGCTCCGCGCCATCATCAAACTCCAGCTCGGCCGCATCGTGCGGCGCATCGCCGCCAACCGCAATATCGCGCTCACCTACGACGCCGCCGTCGTCGCCCACATCGCCGCCCGCTGCACGGAAAACGAAAGCGGCGGCCGCATGGTCGATGCCATCCTCACCCAAACCCTCCTCCCCGACATCAGCCGCGAAATCCTCACCCGCATGATGGACGGCCTCGCCATCAAAACCATCCACGTCGGCGTAAAAGACTCCGCCTTCACCTATGACTACAAGGAATGAC
>JAITDF010000462.1 GCA_031282705.1 Opitutaceae bacterium
GCGCCCAAACGGCGTGAAAACAGCCGTCCGGGTGCCAAAAAAAGGGAACCAAACAAGAAAACAAACATCCTTTCCCGTGAATTTTTTCCCAATGTTGCCATTATTATTATCGTTTCTGGCCAAAAGTTAATTTTTCAAAGTGCCCTCAATGATGACATCGTCGGGATTCCCGACCGAGTCCCCGAAAAAGGGATGGAGTTCGGCGTGGAAGGCGTTCAGGAAAAAATGTTCGGCAGCGAGTTTTTCCATTTCCGCGTCGAGCCAGGCGCGGAGGGCGGTGTCGCCTTTTTTCACGGCGGGGGCGATGACATCGGCATTGCCGAGGTTCGACTCGATGACCTTGAAGCCCCTGTTTTCATGCGCCCAGGCGAAGAGCAGGGTGTTGTCGTGGGCAAGGGCGGCGCCGCGTCCGTCCTTGAGCGCCTGGAATGCCTCGGTGTTCTGGTCGAACTTGAGGAGTTTTATTTCAGGATGATGCCTGGTGAACCACGCCTCGGCGGTGGTGCCTTTGTTGACGATGAGGGTTCCGCCGTTCTTCAGTCCACCAAGCGCGTTGACCGGGCTCGCATCGGGGACGACGATGCCGAGCGCGACTTTCATATAAGGTTTCGCAAAATCGACTTTCCCGGCGCGCTCGGGCGTCCGGGTGAAATTGGCGAGGATGATGTCAACCTTGTTGGATTGGAGGAAGGCCACGCGGTTGGCGGCCTCCAGTGTGACAAATTCGATTTTGTTTTCGTCGCCGAGGATATCCCCCGCGATGCGGCGCGCGAGCGCCACGTCGTAACCGGCGTTGCGGCCTTCCGCGTTTATATAACCAAAAGGCGGCTTGTCGCCAAAAACACCGACGATGAGTTTCCCGCGTTTTTTTATTTTATCGAGGCCGCCGGCATTGTCCGGGCGGGAGCAACCGAAGTTGATGATGATTGATAATCCGAGGCCGATAAAAATGGCGGCGGAAAGGAACGGGAGGAGCGGTTTGGTGGATTTCATGGATGTCGGGTTTGGACTGAAACGGTTTCGGTCACTCTGTTTTGCATTACTTCCCGGATGCAACCAAAGGCTGCGGAGCGAGGCATCGCTGGCGTGGTTCTTGAAACCATTGGATGTCCCGGCATTGGCGGGTGCTGTTGAATAAACCGCGCTTGCAGCGCAAGGCGGCGCTGAGCGCATTGCAATGTGAATTGTGCGACCATGAAGGGAAAATGTTGCGATTGGTTGGACTGGTTTGATTCCGGTTCGGCAGCCTTCGCTCCAGTGGTCTGGTCGCGGGAAAAGAGGAATATCAAGGGGCTAAAGCGAGCAAGTCAACCAGAATGGCGATGTTTTAAGAAAAACATTTTGGTTCCTCGCCACTTGGAATGTTTTTTTTCACGGCAAAAACGCAAAAAACAGAGGACCTGAAAACGGTTCGTCGCCACTTTCGATGAGCCAGTGAAGCCGCGGAGCCGCGGTGGCCAGCCCCGTGGGGAGGGGCGGCGGCAGGCCGGCTTCGCCGGCAGTTTAAGGTGCTCGCTGTGCCCGCAGTTTAAGTTTGAGTCCGAAAGCGAAGGTCGGTTTTCAGTCCCGGAGGGGCGGCGGCTTTTAGCCGTGGGTGACGAGCGCAGCGAGGAACCCACGGAACCCGTTAATAACTGATGTTACGCGGCGGCCAGTTTTGGTAGGGCGGTCTCGCCGAGACCGCCCTACCAAAATCTGCCGACTGCGTAACATCAGTTAATAAATGTCCCTTGGAAGGATCCAGCCTGTCCGCAACGGGTTTTATATTGGCCGGGCGGTTATTCGCTCTCCAGCGTTTTGATGAGTTTGCCGTCGGGCAGGCTCCAGAGTTTTATATTTCCGTTGCCGTCGCCCGTCGCCAGCAGGGCGTTGCCGGGGGTGATGGCGGAGCAGCGCATTGTGGCAAGCGTGAGCCCTTCAAACCGCGTCACGATTTCGCCGTCTGGAAGACGCCGCAGGCTCGCGTGGAACCCGGACAATGGCAGGCCGCCCCGTCTGGTCCCTTTGGGCGGTTCGGTGGCTGCCAGCAGTTTTCCATCGGGGCTGACCGCGGCGGATTGTGCTTCGATTTCCTTGAGCGTTTTGAGAAGCGCGCCGTCGGGCAGGCTCCACACGTTCACGACACGGTCATCGCTTCCCGACACCAGCTGTTTCCCGTCCTGGCCGATGGCCGCAAAGCGCAGAAATTTTTGGTGCCCCTCCAGCGCCCCGGCGGGCGCGCCGTCCGGCAGGCGCCAGAGTTTCACGGCGTTGTCCGCGCCCCCGGCGGCCAGCAACCCGCCGTCGGCGCTGAGGGCGAGGACATCCAATGAAATGCCATTCCCTTCCGCTGTCACCTGCCGTTCCAATGTCCTGACCAACTCGCAGCCGGGCAGTCTCCACAGTTTTATGAATCCGTCATTGTCGCCTGTCACAAACCATTTCCCGTCGGGGCCGAAGGCGGCGGACGCAATCCGGGCCTGGAAGAGGTTGTCGCCGACACGTCTTTCCACGAGGCCCGCATCCTTGGCGAGCCTCCCGTCCGGCAAATGCCATAATTTCATATAACTGTCGCCGTTGTCCCCCGACACGAGCCATGCTCCGTCGGGGCTGATGGCAAGGCAGTCCACGTTGCGGCCGTGCGCCTTCAGCGCCCTGACAAAGGCGCCGTCCGGCAGGCTCCAGAGTTTTATCTCGCCGCTGTCGTCTCCCGAGACCAGCAGTCGCCCGTCGCTGCTGATGGCCAGCATGGTGACGTTTTCCCTGTGCGCCGGCGAGGCGAGGCCGGAGGATTTTTTCAGCCAGTTTTTCAATTCGCCCGCCTTCAAGCCCGCGAGGATTTTCTCGCAGTCGTGCCAGATGGATTTTGTTTTGATATCAATGCCGGCCTCGTCGCACAACCGCATCGCCTCCGCCGCCTCGGGCTCCTCTATGGAGCGCGTGCCGTAGGCGACGCCGGGGATGCGGGGTGTGTATTGCGACACGGTCCGCAGGGCGCCGAGGTCGCCGTAATCGGCGTTGTCGGTCACGATCCAGACGGCGGCTTGTTTTGTATGATAGGAAACATTTTTCCGTCCAAGGACCGCCATGAGTTTTTCCAGCTCGCCCGCGTCCGGCAGGGCGCCGAGCGTGAAGGAGTCGTGTTTGCCGGGGATGTCCTTCGGTTTGTTCGCGCAGGCGACGGGGACGTCCGTGCTTTGCGAGTCGCCGCGAAGCGTGAGGGTGACATCCGCCGTCGAGACCATGTTTTGCGCATTCGGGTTGTCGCATACAAAATAGCTGCCGGCGGGAATCGTGACCTCCAGCGGATGGGGCGCCAATTTTCTGAGGACGATGTTCATATTTCGAATATTGTCGCCGTTTATCTGGGCCAGCAATTTCCCCTCATTTATCAAATCCGCGAGTTTTCCGCGCTCCAGGGTTCGCGGCGCGTTTGCGGAGAGCTTGCTGGCGGCGGCGCGGCGGACGCGCTCGTCGGGCGCGTTTTTGGCCAGTTCGGCGAGCAGCGGTTTGTCCGCCAGCCGCCATACGGCCAGCAGGCGGGTTTCCGGCTCGGCGTCCTCGCGCCGGGCAAGGCTGTCGAGCACCGGCGGATTTTTTATTTCCTCAAGCGCCCCGACGCGGACTTCGCCGTGCCGGGAGCTCGCGGCGGTTTCGGCAAGGAGGTGGGGATCGTCGAGCTTTTTTAATGCCGCCCATGCGGTGTCACTGGCTTTGTGGTTTTTCGCGATGTCGGCCAGCGTGTTCTGGTCGGTGAGCCTGGAAATCGCCTGTTCGCGCACGGCATCGTCCTCGTCGTCGCGGGCGATGCCGGCGAGCAGACGCTGGTCGTCCAGCCTGCCCGTCGCGCTGTGGCGCACGGATTGCTCGTGGTCGTTCCTGGCAAGCTCGGCGAGCAGGCGTTGATCGTCCAGCCGTTCCACGGCTTCCGAGCGCAGGGACGGGAGGCCGGCCTTTTTCGCAATGACGGCGAGCGCCTGCCGGTCGGTTATTTTTTTCAGCGCGGCGGACGGGATTTCCTCTCCGGGGTCGTTTTCGTCGAACCCCGCATTCTCGACAAGGCCGGCGAGCGTCCGCTGGTCGGCGAGCCGCTCCACGGCCTTGAGGCGGACGTTTTTCCCCGCGTCGCTTTTGGCAATCGCCGCGAGCGCCTGCTGGTCGGTGAGCCTGCCGGTCGCCGCCAGGCGGATGAGGGTGTCGGGATCGTTGCCGGCGATGTCCGCCAGCGCGCGCTGGTTCGTCAGGCCGGAGATCGCCGCCTTGCGGACGGCGTCGGGGAGCGCGCTTCGGGCAATTTCCTCCAGCACGGCCTGGTCGCGCAGCTTGCCCGCGGCTCTGGCGCCGAGGGCCGGGTGCCTGGCGGCATCCCTGGCGAGCGCCGCCAGCAACGGCTGGCCGTCCAGTTTGTCCAAGGCCGGCCCCCACAGGCGCTCCTGGGCGGCGTTGGTTTTCGCGATGGAAGACAGCGCGGCCTGGTCGGCCAGTTTTTCAACGACCTTCAGAATGACATCAGGCGACCTGGCGCCCCTCGCGATGTCCGCCAGCGCCGCCTGGTCGTCCAGCAACGCCGCGGCCTCGATGCGGACGAACACGGAGGCGGCGTTTGCGGCGATGTCGGCCACCAGGCGCCGGTCGCCTGTTTTGCCCATCACCTCGGCGGCGAGTTCCGCGCCGCCGGCCCCGTCCGCCGGCCGGACTTTTTTTGCGAAAGCGGCCATCGCCCGGGGCTCGTCGAGCCTGTCCGCCGCCGCGCGCCGGATGTCCGGGTTGCGGCTGGCGGCGGCCACGCCGGCGAGCAGCATCTGGTCATTCGCCTCCGCCAGCGCCTGCACGGACGCCATGCTTTTTTCAAAACGCACGCCCGGATCGGAGGCGATGCGCGCGTGATCCTCGGGCGTCTTGGAGCAGCCGGGCAGGAATGGCAGGAGAAACGCCGCGAGCAAGGCGGCGGCGAACAGCGTGGGCGCCGGGAAACGATATGTCGGGTTCATGGCGGGAATGTTTTCAGGTGGTTGATGGATTAAGGGAAATCCTCTAAAAATTAAAATACAAACCAACCGAGAAAATCGCGAAAATTTTCAGCAAATATTTTTTTAAACAAACCACCAGACCTTCCCCGGTTTTATATTTCGCGGCCTTTCGCGTCTTTTCGCGGTTAAAAACTGAATCTTTGGAGGCTCCCCTGCGGGAACCTCTTTGTCTTTATCTTCGTTCCCTTTGTTTCCTTCCATTCAAACTGATCTTTATTCCAGCCTGCAACCGAAATGACGCCGCCCGGCGCGGTCGGCGATTTGCTGCGCTTGCATCGACAATTCCGCGGCCATGAACGCGTGCCCCTGTGTCATCGCCTGTTCCGTCCGGTTGAGGCAATCCTGTATAAACCGCCCGAAAAACGGAAACCCGACCCGGCCCTTGCATTCTATCTTTTGCTCGCATCCGCCATCGACCAGGTAAATGCAATCCGCGGGCGTCTCCTGTCCCACATCCACATATTTTCTGATCTCCAAATACCCGGCGGTCCCGACGATGACCGTGCGCCCGTCACCCCATGTTCGCAAACCATCGGGCGTGAACCAGTCCACGCGGCTGTGACACGAGACTCCGTTGGAAAGCTCGAAAACCGCCTCGCCGAAATCCTCCAGCCCCGGATGCTCCGGGTGCGCGAAATTCGCCACCCGCGCGTGGCGCACCACACCGCCGTCCGCCCGTGCATAATGCAAAAACTGATCCACCTGATGCGAGGCGATGTCGGTCAGGATGCCGCCGTAACATTTTTTGTCGAAAAACCAGGCCGGCCGATTTTTTGCGCTGAGGCGATGGGGGCCGGTTATCGAGATGTGCACGATTTTGCCGATCGCGCCGGCTTGCAGCAAGGCATCCACATGCCAGGCGGATTCCACGTGCAGGCGCTCGCTGTAATAAACCATGTATTTGCGCCTGGTGGCGGCCGCGGTTTTTCGCGCCTCGTCCAGCTGCCCGGGGGTTGTGAACGGGCTCTTGTCAGAAAAGTAATCCTTCCCCGCGCGCATGACCCTGCATCCCACGGGGCCGCGCTCGCAGGGCACCGCGGCGGAGGCCACCAGGCGGACCTCATTGTCGTCCAAAATTTCATCGAGGCTCCTCGCGGCGCGGACGCCGGCAAACTGTTGCTGGAACGCCCTCACCTTTTCCGCATCGGGGTCATAGACCCATTTGAGCGTGGCCCCGGCCCCGGTGAGGCCGGCGCACTGCCCGTAAATGTGCCCGTGGTCGAGATGCGCGGCGGCATAGACAAACTCCCCCGGCCGCACAACCGGGCTGCCGGAAGATGCCGGCGCATAAGAAAACCCCTCGGATCGTTTTGCCGTCATGATAAAAATCGTTTCATATCCTTTATAGCCACGCGTGGGAAGTTCTAATTCTACATTGTTAAATTTTCCAGCCGCTTTCGTCGTTCGATATCCTCTTTTCTCGCCCGGTGGCGGGCGCGCGGGGCGCCGGGCACCCCTTCCTCGAAGGCCCGTTCGATGAAGAAAGCGCTGGCGCACCATCGGCATCATTGTGCCGTCTGCCCCGGCTATGATCACTTCCGGGCCTTTTGCCGCCAGCGTGCGCGCCACCCGCGGCTTTTGCGGCAGCGCCCTGGCCACGCGCAGGCTCTCCGTTTTCACCCGGCACGCGGACACTTCCACCCCGTGGCGCCCCGCCACTTTTTGCGCCGCTTTTTCAAACGAGCCGTCCGCTCCAAAATCCACCATCGCCCGTCTCAACCGCTTCGAGACCCCTCGGTTCCGCACGCCGCTTTTTGCTTGAAGGCGCGTTGCAACTTTCCGCGTCCCTGCCGGCGCACCGTTTCAACCACTTCAATGCGTCCGAAGCTGCCCAGCCACCAGAGCCTTTTTTTTATTGCACATGCCCCTTCGCCCCTTCGCCTCCCCGCACGCCGCCTCGTTTGCCCGCCGCGCCCAGCCTTGCAGACTGCCTTTCCCGGGCACGCGCAACCGCCCGGTTATCTCCTGCTCGATCTCATCGGCGCTGCGCCCCATCGCCTGCCCGCTTTCCATCAATGCGGGCAAACCTTCCATCTGCTCCATCAATCCGGCGTTGCCCTGCGACCGCTCCGCCAGTTTTTGCGCCCTTTGCTTTGATTCGTTTTTTGGATCCATCCCTGTCTTGAATCACAATGCACGGAGCTTGTGCATCTTATATCCACTCTTTTCTTCTTTTCCGACACTCCCGCCAGAATCGTTTGCATCCTTAACTGATGTTACGCAGTCGGCGGGTTTTGGTAGGGCGGTCTCGGCGTGTATTGTCCCGCTATGAGGGTAACACATGTCCCGCTAAGGGGGTGACACTTTTGCAGTGTCCCAGGGCATGGGCCGGGAGCCTGG
>JAITDF010000588.1 GCA_031282705.1 Opitutaceae bacterium
TCCCTCGAATGGAACTTGCAGCGCACCCTTTCCAAAATCAACTACCGCATCCACACCGACGCCATCAGGGAGCACCTCATTCCCGCCGCCGTCACCAGGGAGCAGATTTCCCATATATACGCCAGCGAGGCCGACGTGCTGAATGTCGCTCTTTTTGGCAAAACCGCCGCCCAATGGCGCGCCGAAAATCCGGGCGCCAGGGGCAACGTCCGCGACACCGCCACGCTGGAGCAGCTGGTCGTCCTCTCCAACATGGAGGGCGTCAACGCCCTGCTTGTCCGCCAGGGCCTTGCCCAAGGCGAACGCCTCGTGCAGCTCAACACCGTCGCCATCACCCAGATGCGTTCGCTCGTGGGCGTCCGGAATCTGGCGGGGCAGTTGAAATAATCACCGCGATTTCCACCCCCTCCCGCCCATGCCCGCCTTCAATCCCGCACAACTCGCAGCCTGGACCGCCGGTCGATGGACCGCGGCGCCGGCGCGCGCGCCCGCGGGATTCTCAACCGACACGCGCACGCTCCGCCCCGGCGAAATCTTCGTCGCCCTCCGCACGCCGAAACGCGACGGGCACGGCTTCCTGCCCGCCGCCCTCGCCGCCGGCGCCTCCGCCGCCATCGTCGCCCGCGCCTCCGCACCGCCCGCGCTGCCGCAACTCGTCGTCGCCGACCCGCTCGCCGCCTTCCAGGCCGTCGCGCGCGGGCACCGCCGCGCGTTTCCCGGCGCCGTCGTCGCCGTCTCCGGCAGCGCCGGCAAAACCTCCACCAAGGACCTGCTCGCCCTCCTGCTCGGCGGCGCGCCCGCCGTGCTCGCGACCGGGGGCAACCTGAACAACCACATCGGCGTGCCGCTCACGCTCACCCGCCTCGACCCCGCCGCGCACACGCACGCCGTCATCGAGGCCGGCATCAGCGCGCCCGGCGAGATGGAGACGCTGGCCTCGATGATCGAGCCCGACCACGGCATCATCACGCTCGTCGCCCCCGCGCACACCGGGGAGCTGGGCAACCTGGAAAACGTCGCGCGCGAAAAATCCGTGCTGCTGCGCCGCGTGCGGCCCGGCGGCGCGCGCATCTTCCCCGCCTCCTGCCTCGGCCACCCCGCCTTCGCCGGCCTCGACGGCGGCACCGTCGTGGAGGAAATCCCTTCCGGGCGAAGCGGGAGGCCGGGCAATCCCGAAATCCCGAATCCCGAAATCCCGAATCCCAAAAAAATTCCAAATCCCGAAAATTCAAAATCACAAGGCGGCGGCATCGACGCCGCCGGTGCCGGCGTGTGTTTTTACTCCGCCGCGTTCACCGACGGCGGCACCGGGCTGGCCCTCGGCGGCGGGCGGCGCTTCACCTTCCGCCGCGTCACGCGCGGCATGGCGCAAAACGCCGCGCTCGCCGTCATCCTCGCCGCGCGCCTCGGCGTATCCGATGCACGGATACAGGCGGCGCTCGCCGCCTGGCGGCCCGCGAAATGGCGCGGCGAAATCCGCCGCGACGCCCGCGGGCGCCTGCTCTACCTCGACTGCTACAACGCCAACCCCGCCTCGTTCGCCGACGCGCTGGAAACCTTCCACGCGCTCGCCCCCGGAAGGCAGCCGCGCCTCTACGTGCTCGGCTGCATGGAGGAACTCGGCGCCGACGCGGGCTGCCATCACCGCGCGCTCGGCGCCGCCCTGAAACTGCGCGCGCGGGACGAGCTTTTCATCACCGGCGGCCACGCCGGCGCGGTGGCGGAGGCCGCGGTGGAAGCCGGCGCGGACGCCTCCCGCATCACCCTTTTCGACACGCCGGACGGCGCCGCCGCGCGCGTGGCGGAGTTTCCCGGCCCGGTGTTCGTCAAGGGCAGCCGCCGGCACGCGCTGGAGCGCGTGCTGCCCGGCGGAGGAAAGGAGGACGCGGCATGGGCATCGTGACAAAAACGGTGGTCCCGGCGGTTTACTCCCGCGAACCCGGAGGCGCGCTCACGCCCGCCGCCGCGCTGCACAAAATCATCGACGAACTCGGCAGCGCCACCCCGTGGGCCATGCTCGCGTTCTGCCTCGCGCCCCGGCCCGCCCGCGCCCCGGCCGCGCCCGCCGTCGAAACCGCGCCGCGTGCCGCGCCGCCTTCCCCCGTCACGGTGACGCATTCCGTGCGCGGGGAAAACCCGCCGCAAAACAACCTCCAGCAAAACAGCCTCCCGCGGGACGGCCTCCCGCGAAACCACACGGATTTCCACGGCGCCGCCCGGGCGGGCCCCGCCGACGAGGCCCCGGCGCCGCCCCGGCGCGCCCCGGCGAACTATTACGTGCATTACGAAACCGCGCCCCCGGCCCCGGCCGCCGCGCTTGTCCCGGGAGGGCGCGGCTGATGCTCAGCCACCTGGCCGATTACGAATCCTGGTTCGGGCCGCTGCGCCTGCTGCGGTTCATCACCTTCCGCGCGCTCATGGGCGCGGGCACCGCCGCGCTGGCCGGCTTCGTGCTCGGGCCGTGGCTGATCCACCGGCTGCGCGTGCTGAAATTCGGCCAGCACTACGACGACGACCGCACGGGCGACCTCGCGTCGCGCTTCGACAAAAAAAACACGCCCACGATGGGCGGGTTGTTGATTTTCCTGTCCGTGTTTCCGAGCACCGTGCTCTGGGCGCGGCCGAACATCTGGATACTGGTGGCGCTGTTTGTGTTTGCCGCGCTGACGGCGGTCGGCTTCCGCGACGACTACCTGAAGGCCGTGCGCAGGAGCCGCGACGGCATTTCGTCGCGCGAGAAAATGCTCTGGCAGACGCTCATCACCGTCGTCGCGCTGGCGGCGCTGCTGGCGGCGCCGGCGAGCGCGGCGAAGATGCGCGAGCTCTGGGTGCCGTTCCTGAAGCAGCCGGTGTGGATCTTCGCGGGCCTGCCGGGCGTGTCCGCCTTGCTGGTGATGATGTTCCTGTGGGTCGTCGGTTTCAGCAACGCGATCAACCTCACCGACGGCCTCGACGGGCTGGCGATCGGGTGCGTGATTTCGGTCGCGCTGGTTTACGGCATCATGGCCTACGCGGCGGGCAACGCGTTCATCTCCGAATACCTGCTGATCAGCTTCGTGCCCGGCGCGGGCGAGCTGGCGGTGATCTGCGGCGCGCTGGTCGGCGCGGGGCTGTCGTTTTTGTGGTTCAACTCGCACCCGGCCGAGGTGTTCATGGGCGACACCGGCTCGCTCGCGCTCGGCGGGCTGATCGGCGTCATCGCCTTCATGGTGCAGCAGCCGCTCACGCTCATCATCGTCGGCGGCGTGTTCGTGGCCGAGGCCGGCTCGGTCATCATCCAGGTCGGCTTTTTCAAATACACGCGGCGGTGCCTTGGCGAGGGCCGGCGGGTTTTCCTCATGGCGCCGGTGCATCATCATTTCCAGAGGCGCGGCTGGCCGGAGACCAAGGTCGTCATGCGCTTCTGGATAATTTCACTCATCTGCGCGCTGGCCGGCCTCGCCACGCTGAAACTGCGGTGAGAAGCAAATTGATAATCAAGGGCGCTTTGAAAAATCAAAAACAACATGAAATCACTGATGTTACGCAGTCGGCAGATTTTTGGCAGGGCGGTCTCGCCGAGACC
>JAITDF010000502.1 GCA_031282705.1 Opitutaceae bacterium
GTCCGCGCCGGCCTTGTGCAACTCCGGGTCAAACGCACGCCCAAGGCTGTCCCGCGCCGCGCCAGCCGCGCCGCCGCCGGCGGCGCCAGCGCCGGCGCCGTCCGAAACGCCGGCCGGCCCGCCGCCGGCCGGCGCCGTGACCGTCACCTCCGGCATCGTCGCCGCCAGCCGCGACGCCACCGCCGCCGCGCTTTCGCCAGCCGCCGGCGGCGGCTCCTTTTTCGTGCATTGGTGTGAAGGTTCTATTTCAGACGCCGGCGGCGGCGGGGAAAGGGGAGGCGCGTCCAGCAGCGCACGGGTTTTTCCCGCCGGCGTTTTTTCGCTGGCAAGGCGGGCGTAGGACAGCACGTGAATCCGGTTGCGGTTGCTCTCCTCGCGCACCATCGCGGCCTCAAGCGCGTCGTAGCGCTCAATGACTGCACCCTCACCACGCGCGGCGCGCCGCCCGCCACCGGGAAAAGCGCGTAGCCGCGCGCCAGCCGTGCCGCCGAGCGGTCCCATGCGCGCATCGCATCTGCGCCAGGGTGAGGTTGCCGCTCCGCGCCGGCGCCGCGCGGCGATAATAACCATTGCGATACAGGCTCACAGCAGGACCTTTCTCACGACGGCCTTGCCGCCCCATTCCGCCATGACGTGCTCCGCCACCAGCTCCGCCGAGCCCTTGTGCTCGAAAAAGTGAGGGGTGGACCGCAGCACGGCGTTCCTTTCCTCGTCAACGCAGACAAACCCCTCGCCGTAGGTTTCGCCTCTCGCGAGGATGTAATAAAACTCCCGCCTCATGCCTCACCGCCCTTCCGCTCGAAAAGCGCTTTCAGCACGGAGAAGGCGCGCGTTTGCAATGCCAAGGCTTCCGTCCAGTCCCATTTTTTCCCGCCACCGGCAAGGCAGTTGATGACAAATTCAATTTGGAACCGGACTTGCGAGCATAGAGGGAAAACCGGCTCCAGTGGCTTCACCCAATGGGTGAAGTGAAAAGAGCCTCAAAACAAGCGCGTTTTTCTTGATCAAAATATTTGTATCATTTTCATATGAAATATATTGCAATGCTGATGTCCAACTGCGCCGCAGTTAAAAAACATGTTTCAACTGCGGAATTTAGGTTGAAACCAAACCGGCTTCCGGGCCGGAGGCCCGCAAAAAGGTCCGCGATCAGGCGCGGGCTTTGGAGCAGACTTGGAAGTCTGCGCCGCGGCAGAAGAGGCGCGGAGCCGCGCAACATCAGCCGGCGGACGCGGCCGCGGCGGCGAGGCGCTGCGTGCAACGCACGAAGTCGTCGAGCTTGCGGCGGGCCGCGCCGCTCGCGAGGGTCGCGCGCGCCAGCTCGATGCCCCCGGCGATGTCCGGCGCGCAGTTGGCCGCGTAGAGCGCGGCGCCGGCGTTGAGCACCACCGTCTCCCGCGCCGGGCCGGGCGTGTTTTCGAGCACGCCGAGCAGCATGGCGCGCGATTCCTCCGCGCCGCCGACCTTCAGGCTCCGGTTGCTCGACATGGGGATGCCGTAGTCCTCCGGGTGGATTTCGTATTCGCTCACCACGCCGTCCTTGAGCTCGCCCACCATCGTGGCCGCGCCGAGCGAGACCTCGTCCATCCCGTCCTTGCCGTAAACGACCAGCACGTGCTCCGCGCCGAGCCGCTGCATCACGCGCGCCTGGATGCCGACCAGGTCGGGATGAAACACCCCCATCAACTGGTTCGGCGCGCCCGCGGGATTCGTCAGCGGGCCGAGGATGTTGAACACCGTGCGCACGCCCATCTCGCGGCGCATGGCGGCCACGTTCTTCATCGCCGGGTGGTGGTGGGGCGCGAACATGAAACAGATGCCCGTCTCGCCCATGCATTCCGCCAGCCGCGCCGGCGGCAGCTCCAGCGGGATGCCGAGCGCGGCCAGCACGTCGGCGCTGCCCGAGCTGCTCGACACGCCGCGCCCGCCGTGCTTGGCCACCCGCGCGCCCGCCGCCGCGACCACGAACATCGACGCGGTGGAGATGTTGAAGGTGTGCGCCCCGTCGCCGCCCGTGCCGACGATGTCCACGAAATGCCTGCCGCCCGGCACCTCCACCTTGAGCGCGAACTCGCGCATCACCTGCGCCGCCGCCGTGATTTCGCCGATGGTTTCCTTTTTCACGCGCAGGCCGGTGGTGATCGCCGCCGTCATCACCGGCGACATTTCCCCGCGCATGATCATGCGCATGAGGTGCAGCATTTCGTCGTGGAAAATCTCGCGGTGTTCGATTGTGCGCTGGAGCGCTTCTTGTGGTGTGATGGGCATGGGATGAATCAAATGACGGTTATCCGCCCAAGGTTAAACAAAAATTTTCCAAAACTCACGGGCTGGCGGCACGGCGGCGCGGGCGGCACGGGTGGCACGGGTGGCGCGGACGGCACGGCGGCGCGGGCGGCGAAGAAAAGCAGAACAGGCCGGCTTCCGGCGCCATGCCGTTGGCGGCGAGGATCGCCTCGTATTCGGCATGCTTGGGTTTGCGCAGCACCGAGTCTGCTCCGAAGCAATCACGCCTGATTGCGGGCCTCCGGCCCGAGCAGGTTTGGAAACCTGCGGTACGTCACGCTGCCGCGCCGGCGGCCAGTCGCAACGCAGGCTTCCAAATCTGTTTCTTCCGCGTAACTGATGTTACGCGGCTCTGACGTACCGCAGACTTCCAAGTCTGCTCCGAAGCTCATGCCTGATTGCGGGTACGCGGCCAGGCGTGAGTTTTAAGCAGGTTTGGAAACCTGCGGCACGACGGAACCGCGTAACATCAGCGCGCAACATCAGTCGCATGACTGAGGTTGCACAGGGCGGCCGGGACCTTGGAGGGACGGCCTCCGCGCAACATCAGTTACACAACCCTCACCTGCCCCGGACGGTAACCGGGATGCGGATTTCTTTGCTGGAGCCGGGGCCGCGCACATAGAGATAGCCGGCGCCGGGTTTGCCTCCCTCCACGGTCACGGAAGTGCTGTTGCCGCCGCCGGGGATGAAAACCTCGGGCATGATGACGCTGTCGGGGATGTCGGTTGTCACATCGACGAGCGTGCGCGCGGTGAGGACCACCGGGCTGGTAAAGGTAAGCGTGATGATTTCCTTTTCGGCGATGTTTATGGTCGATGGCGCGACCGCAAACCCGGCGGAGGCCGCGCCTGCCGCCGGCGCGCCGCCGGGCGTGGCGGCGGCGGGTTGCCGGGCCGGATTGCGGTAGGCGGGGGCGGGGGCGCCGCCGGCATCGACGCGGAAGGTGCCGACCACGGAGTCGCCGATGGCGACGGTGTAGTTCTGGTTAACCGGGACGCCGGGCACGTAGAAGCTGACCGAGGTGGGCGAGTCGATCTGGGTCGGCACGGGGTCGCCGTCAAAGGTCACCGTGTCGGCGACGGTGAAGCCGCGTCCGTAGATGCCGATGCGCGCGCCGACGGGGCCGCGGCTGGCCGAGAGCGAAAGCGCGTGGCGCCCGATGATTTTGAGCGTCTGGAGCGCCGAGTAATCCTCGCGCCTGCGGGTGATGCCGTCGCGCGACACCTGGTATTCGACGATGAAGTAGTAGCGGAGCTCTTCGCGTCCGGCGGGGACCTGATATTCGAAGTCGTAGAGGTCCTGCCCGACCGGGCTTGGCGTCATGGCATAGCTTTTCCCGTCGATGATGATGCGCGGGATGACGCTGCCCTGCACGAGGCCGACGGCCCTTGGCGCGATGCGCGCGGAAATCGTGTAGATTTGCGAGGGGTTGGCCGGGACGGCGGGCCGGGTGAAATTCATGATGACGGGGGACTGGCAGCCGGTGAAGGCGAGCGCCAAGGCGGCGCCCAGACCGAGAATAAATCGTCTCGCGTGGGAAAGGCGGTTGGTTTGCATGGGTGTTTTTTCCAAGTTAAAGAGGACGCAAAGGAAACACAAACAACCGCCGTTGGCAATGAATGAAATCAACCGCGATGCAAAAGTCTTCCGGGGCGGGGCCGGAGTCTCCGGCGGAAATTCCGCGCCGGGGCTCTACGTGCACGTGCCTTTTTGCGCGACGCGGTGCGATTTTTGCGCGTTCTACGAGGAGCGCCCGGACGCCGGCGCGGTGCGGCGTTACCTGGCGGGCATGGAGCGCGAGGCGGCGTTGCTGGGCGGGCCGCTGGCGGTGGAAACGGTTTTCTGGGGCGGGGGGACGCCGGGCGTGCTGGCGGCGGCGGATTTGCGGCGGCTCGGCGGGATCACGCTGTCGTGCTGCGCCGCCGCGCCGCGCGAGTGGTCGGTGGAACTCGCGCCGGGCTCGGTGACCGGGGCGCGGCTGGCGGTGCTGCGCGAGCTGGGGGTGACGCGCATCTCGCTGGGCGCGCAGAGCTTCCAGCCGGCGTTGCTGGAGGCGCTCGGGCGGCGGCATTCGCCGGCGCAGATCCGCCGCGCCTACGAGCGGATCCGCGCGGCGGGCTTTGCCAGCGTGAACCTCGACCTGATGTTCGCGTTGCCGGGGCAGGACGAGGCCGCGTGGCTGGCGGATTTGCGCGAGGCGGTGGCGATGCGGCCGGAGCACATCTCGACGTATTGCCTCACGTTTGAGGAGGACACCGCGCTTTGGGTGAAACTCTCGCAGGGCGGGGTGAAACTCGACCGCGGGCGCGAGGCCGCGCTTTACGAGCGCACGTGGGCGGAGCTGGCGGGGGCGGGTTTCGCGCAATACGAGATTTCCAACTTCGCGCGGCCCGGCCATGAGTGCATCCATAATTTGAATACATGGCGCATGGGCGGGTGGCTCGGCCTGGGGCCGTCGGCGGCGTCGCAGCACGCGGGTTGGCGCGGCGCAAACCCGCCCGACCTCGGCGCGTGGCTGGCGGGGCTGGCGCGCGGCGAGCGGGCGGCGGAGGGGCGCGTCGCGCTCACGGAGGCGCTGCTGGCGGAGGACGCGCTGATTTTCGGGCTGCGCATGAACGCCGGGGTGGACCTGGCGGCGTTGCGGGGGCGTCATCCGGGCGCCGGCTGGGCGGCGGCGGACGCCTTTGCCGCGAGGCTGGCGGACGAGGGGCTGGCGGAGCGGGAGGGCGACAAATTGCGGCTGACCCTGAAAGGCCGCCTCGTCGCCGACGCCATCGGCGTGGAGGCGGTGGGGCTGCTGTCAGGAATGCGACAGGGGGACGTTTAATGCCATTTTGCCGGTGAAAATCAGCCATGCGTCATGCCGCGCAGGTTTCCGAACCGGCTTCTTCCGCGTGGCACCAGCCGGGGCGTGTTGACACGGATTGGTTGCGCGCCCCGCCGCCACAGCCGGTTCCTTGAAAACAATTTTTGCGCTTCCGTCCTGCCGCAACTCCGCAATAAAAACCGGTCCTTTTGCGATAAAAAACTGAATTTTCCTTTCTCCATGCTCCACCTCGCCACCTCCTCCAAAACCTTCGCCGCCGATCTTGCCGCCTTCTGTCGGACGGCGGAGGCGCCGCCCGAAATCGCCGCCAGCGTCGCCGCCATTCTTGCCGATGTCCGCGCGCGCGGGGATGAGGCGGTCGTTTACTACGCCGCCAAGTTCGACGGCGCCAAGCTCAGCGCGCGCGAAATCCGCGTGAAGGAAACCGACCTCGCCGCCGCCGCCGGAAACCTCCCCGCCGCCGCGCGCAAGGCCATCGAGGCCGCCCGCGGGAACATCGCCGCCTATCATCGCAAAAACCTCCCCGCCGGGTGGCTCGGCAAAAACAGTCACGGAGCCGGGGTCGGCGAGAAGTTCGACCCCATCCGCCGCGTCGGGCTCTACATCCCCGGCGGCCAAGCCCCGCTCGTTTCCACCGTGCTCATGACCGCCACGCTTGCGAAGACCGCGGGCTGCCCCGAAATCGCCGCCTTCACCCCGTCCGACTCCTCCGGCCGCGTCGCCCCCGCGCTCCTCGCCGCGCTGCACCTTGCCGGCGTGACCGAGGTTTACCGCGTCGGCGGCGTGCAGGCCATCGGCGCGATGGCCTACGGCACGGCCGGCATCCCCGCCGTGGACAAATGCTTCGGCCCCGGCAACGCCTACGTGTGCGAGGCCAAGCGCCAGGTGTTCGGCACCATCGGCGTGGACTCGCTGCCCGGCCCCAGCGAACTGATGGTCATCGCCGACGAAACCGCGCGCCCCGATTACGTCGCCGCCGACCTCCTCGCCCAGGCCGAGCACGGTTCGGGCCGGGAAAAAATCTACCTCGTCGCCACGTCCCGCGAAATCATTGACGCGATCAACGCCGGGATTGACGCCCAGTTGAAACTCCTCGCCCGCGCCGAAAAAACGCAGGCGGTCCTCGCCGGCGGCTACGCGGCCATCGAGGCCGCCAGCCTCGCCGAGGCCGCCCGGGTCGCCAATCACGTGGCGCCCGAGCACCTCGAAATCATCGTGAAGCCCGCCGCCGGGAAAAAACTTCTCCGCGGGATCACGACCGCCGGCGCGATTTTTCTCGGCAACCACACGCCGACCGCGCTCGGTGATTTCACCGCCGGCCCCAGCCACGTGCTGCCCACGGCGCGCACCGCGCGCTTTTCCAGCGGCCTGCGCGTGGCCGATTTCATGCGCCGCACCAGCATCGTCCGCTACGGCCCCGCTTCGGTGAAAAAGGGCAATGAGGTCGTGTCGGTGTTTGCGGCCATGGAAAAACTCGACGCCCACGGGCGCTCCGTGGCGATACGCTGCTGAAAGGTGAAGGGAAAACCCTTCGGGAAAAACCAAACGGTGGCATGGCTGAAACGCCGCGTCCCTCCGGGGCTGAAATCGTCCGCCGCGCGCGGCCACGGCCGTGAAACCGCCCCCGCCTCGCGGCTGCGCGCGGCGGAATCCATTGGAAACGGCGGCGGCTCCATTTCCCGAAAAATTTGTGTGGCCTCGCCGCGCCGCATTCGCGAATCTGGCCGCCCTTATGAATCCTGTTCTGAAGTTGTTACTCGAAGACGGCGGCCTTACCACGGCGCAGATGGCGCGGGTGACGGGCCTGTCCGCCGCCGAAATCGAACAGCATCTGGAACAGTTGGAGAAAGATAAAATCTTCCTCGGCTGGCGTCCGGTGCTCGATCTCTCCAAAGAGGCCGCCGCCGCCGCCGCCGTGCGCGCCGTCATCGAGGTCAAGCTCACCCCGGAGCGCGGGGGCGGCTTCAACCGCCTGGCCGGGCGCATCGCGAAATTCGACGAGGTCGAGTCGTGCTACCTCATGTCGGGCGCCTACGATCTGCTCGTGTTCGTGCGCGGCGGGTCCCTGCAAAAGGTGGCCGCCTTTGTGTCGGAAAAACTCTCCACCATCGAGGGCGTGCTCTCGACGGCCACGCACTTCATGCTGCGCTGCTACAAGGAGCAGGGTTTTCTGCTGGAGGAAACCGAGGCCGCCCCCTCCCGCCTCAACGTCTCTCCCTGACGCGCAACCGCAACCTCTTCACAGGAGCACCATCCCAATGAGCACCGACCCGAAAAAATGGGTGGCGGGCCACGTCGCCTCGCTGCCCAAAAGCGGCATCCGTGATTTTTTTGAACTCGTCGCCAAGATGAAAGGCCGGGACGTGATTTCGCTCGGCGTGGGCGAACCCGATTTCGTCACGCCGTGGCACGTCCGCGAAGCCGCCATCTACGCGCTCGAACGCGGAAAAACCTACTACACCTCGAACCTCGGCACGCCCGAGCTGCGCCGCGCCATCGCGGGCTACGTCGCGGAGCACTTCGCCGTCGATTACCGCCCCGAGGACCAGATCCTCGTGAGCGTGGGCGTGAGCGAGGCGCTCGACCTCGCCTTCCGCGCCTTCTGCAACCCCGGCGACAAGGTCATGTTTCACCAGCCCTGCTACGTGTCCTACCACCCGAGCATCACGCTCGCGCACGGCGAGGGCATCGCCGTGCCGACGTTCGCCGCGGACAACTTCGCCCTCACCGCCGCCGCGCTCCGCGCCGCCTGGCGGCCCGGCGCGAAAATCCTCATGCTGAACCTCCCGTGCAACCCCACCGGCGGCACCTGCACGCGCGGGCAGCTTGAGGACATCGCCGCCTTCGCCCGCGAGAAAGACCTGCTCGTCCTCAGCGACGAAATCTACTCCGAGCTCACCTTCGAGGGCGCGCACACCAGCATCGCCAGCCTGCCGGGCATGGCGGAACGCACGATCTTCCTGCACGGCTTCTCAAAAGCCTTTGCCATGACCGGCTGGCGCATCGGCTACGCCTGCGGCCCCGCGCCGCTCATCGACGCGATGATGAAAGTGCACCAGTATTCGATGATGTGCGCCTCCATCATCGCGCAGGAAGGCGCGCTCGAGGCCCTGCAACACGGCTGGGACAACGTCTGCCGCATGCGCGAGCAATACCACCGCCGCCGCGACCTCATCGTGCGCCGCCTCAATGAAGCCGGCCTCGCGTGCCATTCGCCGCGCGGCTCGTTTTACGCGTTCCCCGACGTCGCCGTCACCGGCCTCACGGAAAAGGAATTCGCCACCGGCCTGCTCGAGCAGGAAAAGGTCGCCGTCGTCCCCGGCACGGCCTTCGGCGCGGGCGGCGCCGGCCACGTCCGCGCCTGTTTCGCGACCGCCTACGACCAGATCATCGAGGCCTGCGACCGCATCGAACGCTTCGTGCAAAAAATCAGGAAGTAGGTCTGACTTGTCATGGCAGGGCGAAGCCTCCGGCTGAGCCGCGGCTCGGCGGGGCCGCCTCGCCCTGCCTGAAAAGTTCCATCTGGAAGGGAACCTCTAAAAATTGAACAGAAGGCGGCAAAGAGAACGAAGAACAACAGAGGGGCGCCTGCCATTGGTTATCCCAACCTGTTTTTAGCAAACAAGTTCAAGCCGGCCGTCAACCAGGGTTTTCTTTGTTTTTTATCTTCGTTTCCTTTGTTTCCTTCTGTTCAAAATGAATTATTAGAGGTTCCCTGAAAATGATTTAACGCCCAATTTCCAATTCCCGCATCATGCAAACCGTAGCCATCGTCGGACGCCCCAATGTCGGCAAAAGCCGCCTCTTCAACCGCCTCGCCCGCCGGCGCATCTCCATCGTGCACGACCAGCCCGGCGTCACCCGAGACGTGATCTCCGCGGAAATCGAGGAACCCGGCGCCCCGCCCTACCGCCTCCTCGACACCGGCGGCCTCGGCCTCAAGGGCGGCGAGACCCCCGCCCGGCTCATCGCCGCCACCGAGCGCCAGGTCGCCTTCGCCGTCGACACCGCCGGCCTCATCCTCTTCGTGCTCGACGGCCTCGAAGGCCTCACCGCGCTCGACACCCGCGTCGCCGGACAACTCCGCCGCGGCAAAAAAAACGTGCTCCTCGTCGTGAACAAAGCCGATTTCGGCGAGGAAAAAATCGACCCCGCCGACGCCTGGCGCCTCGGCCTCGGCGAACCCGTCTTCGTCTCCGCCGAGCACGGCCGCGGCGAAGCCGGACTCCGCGAAAAAATCCAGGAACGCCTCGCCGCCCAAGGTAGGGCGCGCTCGCCGAGCGCGCCGCCCCCCTTTCCCGCCGCCGAAATCACCGGCGCGGAAGCGCCCGATTCCGCAATCCGCAATCCGCAATCCGCATCCCCCGCCGCCGCCACTGATGCCGCCGCCGCCGCGCCCCTCACCGTCTGCTTCGTCGGCCGCCCCAACGTCGGCAAATCCTCCCTCGGCAACCGCCTCCTCCTCAG
Source organism: Opitutaceae bacterium (assembly GCA_031282705.1). Taxonomy (GTDB): domain Bacteria; phylum Verrucomicrobiota; class Verrucomicrobiia; order Opitutales; family Opitutaceae; genus Termitidicoccus. The sequence goes on from JAITDF010000502.1 coordinate 9,584, forward strand.
CGACCGCCTCATCGTCAGCGACCACCCCGGCACCACCCGCGACGCCATCACCATCCCCTTTGAATTCAAAGGCCGCGACGGACGCCCGCACCCCTTCAAGCTCATCGACACCGCCGGCATCCGCGCCGCCACCAAACTCTCCTCGCCCGTCGAGTATTTCTCCCGCCTCCGCTCCCTCGACGCCATCCGCCGGACCGACGTCGTCTTCCTCGTCCTCGACGCCATCGCCGGCGTCACCCAGCAGGACAAGGCCATCGCCGGCGAAGCCCTCAAGGAACGCAAACCCATCGTCGTCGTCGTCAACAAATGGGACCTCGTGCGCGACGCCTTCGCCTCCGGCGCGCACCTGGAGGCCATCGACGGCGCCACCGCCTTCAAAAACGAACGCGACTACCGCGAAAAATTCGAGCGCGCCGTTTTCGACCGCCTCTTCTTCACCCCCGGCGCGCCGCTCGTCTTTGTCTCCGCCCTGAGCGGCCACGAGGTTGACCGCATGCTCAACGCCGCCGTGAAACTCCACCGCCTCGCCGGCAAAAAAATCCCCACCGCGCCCCTCAACCGCTGCCTAGCCGGCCTCGCCGGGCGGCACCCGCCGCCGGCGGTCGCCGGACGCCGCTTCCGCATCTACTACGCCACCCAGACCGGCAACCGCCCCTTCCGCATAAAAATCTTCTGCAACCGCGAGGAAAAGCTCACCGAAAGCTACCGCCGCTACCTTGAGGCCGGCGTCGTCGAAGAGTTCAAGCTCGGCGGCTGCCCCGTCTATTTCGACCTCACGGGCAAGCCCCGCGACGAAACCCGCGCCGCCCGCCGCAGCCGGGAAAACCACGGGCACCGCGAACGAATCTCCCGCGCCCGAAAGCCCGATAAAAACAACAAACAAAACCACGACCCCGACGCCTCCCATGAAACAATCGAAGACTGATTATCGCGGCGGCGCGGCCATCGTGCGCTCCACCGGCGCCCTCGAACTCACCGTCACCACCTCCGCCGGCCCCCGCATCACCTCCCTCCGCCCCCTCACCGCCAGGGGCGGGGGCTCTTCTTTTCCCTTTTGATGCAATAATCACAACCCCTGTTGTTTTCCTCCGTCAATCAACGCAGCCCGCGTTCATTGCAAATCATCACCACGTCTGCAAAGCAATCATCCCCGGCACAAGAGATCCGGGGTATCAGCCCAAAACGCTCCAATCCCTCAGCCATCCATGACCATGAAACCTGATTCCTCCCGCGAAATCCCCGCCCGGTTTATTCCGGGCATATTTGCCCGCATTCTATTGCCCGCCTGCCTTTTTGGGGCGTCTGTTTTTGCAAACGCCCAAAACACGCAAGCTGGCGGCAATCCGGTCATTGCCGTTGCCGCCGGCCAAAATTACACTCTGTATGTGACCGGCGACGGCACACTCTGGGCGACAGGTGCCAATTCATACGGCCAGTTGGGCAATGGCACAAGCACCTGGCAAGAAAAGCCTGCGGCCGTGGCCTCCGATGTCATCGCCGTGGCCGCCGACTGGTCCCACAGCCTGTATATAACAAACGACGGCACGCTCTGGGCAATGGGCAACAATGGCTCCGGCCAGTTGGGCGATGGCACCACCGGCAGAAGAAAAACCCCCGTGAAAGTGGCCTCCGGCGTCATCGCCGTTGCCTCCGGCATCGCGCATAGCCTGTATATGACAGGCGACGGCGCGCTCTGGGCAATGGGCAACAATGGCTCCGGCCAGTTGGGCGATGGCACCACCACTAATCGATACGCGCCCGTGAAAGTGGCCGATAATGTCATCGCGATGTCCGCCGGAGACAAGCACAGCCTGTATGTGACCCGCGACGGCACGCTCTGGGGCATGGGAAACAACGATTATGCCCAGTTGGGTGACGGCCCCACCGGGGGCCGGCACACGCCCGCGCCAATAGCCGCCAATGTCATCGCGGCGGCCGCCGGCTCACAATATAGTTTGTATATAACTGATGACGGCGCACTCTGGGCGGCGGGCTTTAACGAACACGGCCAGTTGGGCGATGGCACAACCACTGATCGATACGCGCCCGTGAAAGTGGCCTCCAATGCCACCGCCGTGTCCGCCGGCCCGTCCCACAGCCTGTATATAACAAGCGACGGACGGCTCTGGGCGACGGGATACAATAACTACGGCAACTTGGGCAACGGCAGCACCACCGACCTTCATTCGCCCAAGGAAGTGGCTGCCGGCGTCGCCGCCGTGTCCGCCGGCTCATCCCACAGCGTGTATGTGACCCGCGACGGCGCGCTTTGGGGCATGGGAGATAATTACTCCGGTCAGTTGGGCGATGGCATTTCAAGGGATCATATAATACCCGTGCCAATATACAGCCCCGCCGCGCAACCCGTGCTATTCGTCTCCCCGTCCGCCGCGAAAACCGTCGGCGTTGACAGCGGCTCTTTTGATATTGCCGTGGCCAACCCGGGTGCCGGTTCGATGACATGGGAAGCGGCGGTGATTTCGGGCGGCACGTGGCTGGACACTTCCACCAAGCGCGGCACCGACGGCGGCGCAATCAAAGTGAGCTACAATGAAAACAAACCCGGGGGCGCGCGACGCGCGGCAACGCTGCAAATCACCGCCCCCGGCGCGGCGAACAGCCCCGTCACGCTGACGATTGAGCAAGCGGCAAACCCCGCGCAGCCCGCGTTGCCCGGCGCGTCAAGCGCGTCAAAAACATCCACCTCGGGCGCGGGCGCGCCGGTCACTGCCGGCGCAGTCACGGCCAAACCGGCCGCGCCCGGCAATCCGCCGGCGCCGGCGCCCGGCGGCTCCCAGACGGACGCCACCCCTGCCGCAAACCCCGCCGCCGCCGGCCCGCGCCCGGTGGAGCATGGCGCCGCTCCCGCCGTCGGCGCGCAACACGCCACGGACCTTGCCGCCCTCGCGCTTAAAATAATGCAACTGGAGAAGAAAATCGAATCACTGGAGCAACGTGGAGGATACCAGAATAATGACTTGGAGAGCCGGTTCAGGGAGTTGTCCGCGGATGTGTATTCAGCGATCCGCCGGCTTGATGGTTCGACCTACTCGACGACATTCGGCTACGCCGGCTTGGAACGCACCATAGCGGATATGCAGGAATCCATCAAAAAAGTCCGGGAGTGTCATTGCAATTGATCCTAAATTCCGCAGTTGAAACGTGTTTTCCAACTGCGGCGCAGTTGGATATCAACATTGTAATATATTCAATAATAAAACTATATAAATGTTTTGATCGAGAAAAACGCACTTGTTTTGAAGCTCTTTTCACTTCACCCATTGGGTGAAGCTACTGGAGCCGGATTTCCCTCTATGCTCGCTTTTCAACTGCGGAATTTAGGTTGATACAGTATTCAAGGCTCGTCGCTCTTTTCGCTGGCTGTCATTCCGTAAAAAAAGCCCGCCGTGGAGGGTGACGCGTCAGGCGAGGCATGGCGTGGCGGGGCCCGACGGGGCGGCGACTTGACAAGGCGGCGGCAGTGCTTGCCGGGGCGGCGACTTTAGTCGCCGAAAGACGCGGAGCGTCGCGGCCGGGCGACTTCAGTCGCCCGATCAGAACACGGTGCCGGCGCCGTGTTCGTTGTGGCGACTAAAGTCGCCACGCCGTCAAAAGCGCGACATAAAAAGTCATTTTCCACCTGTCCCCAATTGGTTTT
>JAITDF010000555.1 GCA_031282705.1 Opitutaceae bacterium
CCAGGCGTGAGTTTTAAGCAGGTTTGGAAACCTGCGGTACGACGGAACCGCGTAACATCAGTTAAAAACATCACCTTTACCATTTTCTCCTTCTTCTGCTACCAATCGCAATTACACCCTTATCTGCGTTCTCTTATCAGACATCGTTAACCCTCAATCTCCTTGTCTAGCCCCAATGCCGCTTAATTAGTGTTGCTCAACGCTTCAAATGTGCGTCGCCCTGAAACTTTGCCTATTATTCTTAAGTCTTTGCGTTCTATTATCATAAAATCTCCACTTTCCTTTTCCCCCTCGATTTCACCAACACTAATTAAGCGGCATTGGGGTTAAACGCGAAAATCGCAAATCCGCGGTGCGTTCGCGCAAAGCTGCGCGTATTTTGTCCAACCTGTTCCGCCGATTGCCGCGGCCTTTATGTGAGATTAAGAATCACTATCTAATGCAAAGGAGAAATTTCCTTTTGACTCTCATAAAAATATATGAATCATGTCATTATGGCTGATTTATAGGCGAAGAAGCCCATTATATGCCTGGCTTTGGTCTCAATTTCCGAATGCCTGCATGTCGAGATGTTTTTTACAAAAGCAGCCCAGCGAAGAGCAAAATATGCGCAGCATGACAAAAAGTGAATTGCTAAACTCAACCCCTTCACACAAGACGCATCCCCGCGCCGCCACTTTAACGACTTTTCAGATACCATGAAAAACACCACCGCCGCCCACGGCGCCACCATCGACGCCAACGAAGCCGTAGCCTCCGTCGCCTATCGCATGACCGAGGTCTTCGCCATCTATCCCATCACGCCATCGACGCCGATGGCCGAGATTATTGATGAATGGGCGGTTGCAAAGAAAAACAACCTCTTCGGCCATGTCCCCGAAATCATCGAGATGCAGTCCGAGGCCGGCGCCGCCGGCGCCGTCCACGGCGCCCTTCAGGGCGGCGCGCTCTCCAGCACCTTCACCGCCTCGCAGGGGCTGCTCCTGATGATCCCCAACATGTATAAAATCGCCGGCGAACTCACCCCCTGCGTCTTCCACGTCACCGCCCGCACCCTCGCCACGCACGCGCTCTCCATCTTCGGCGACCACTCCGATGTCATGGCCTGCCGCCAGACCGGCTGGATCATGCTCGCGTCCAACTCCCCGCAGCAGGCCCAGGACCTCGCCGCCATCGCGCACGCCACCACCCTCCGCGCGCGCATCCCCGTGCTCCATTTCTTCGACGGCTTCCGCACCTCGCACGAAATCAACACCGTCAAGCGCCTCGACGACGCCACGCTCGCCGCCCTGCCCGACCCCGCCGCCCTCGCCGCCCACCGCGCGCGCGGCCTCACCCCCGACCGCCCCGCCGTCCGCGGCACCGCGCAGAACCCCGATGTCTTTTTCCAGGCCCGCGAAGCCTGCAACCCCTACTACAACGCCGTCCCCGCCATCATGCGGGAGGAGATGGACAAATTTGCCCGGCTCACCGGCCGCGCCTACGACCTCGTCGCCTACGAAGGCGCGCCCGACGCCGAGCACGTCGTCGTCATCATGGGCTCCGGCGCCGAGACCACCGTCGAGACCGCCAAATGGCTCAACGCCCAAGGCCGGAAAACCGGCGTCCTCGCCGTCCACCTCTACCGCCCCTTCCCCGTCGAAGCCTTCATCAAGGCCCTCCCGAAAACCGTCCGCCGGATCGCCGTCCTCGACCGCACCAAGGAACCCGGCGCACTCGGCGACCCCCTTTACCTCGACGTTGCCGCCGCCGTCCGCATGGCCGAGGACGCCGGCCACTTCGCCACCGCCGACGGCGCCGCCGCCCGCGTAAAAATCATCGGCGGCCGCTACGGCCTCTCCTCGAAGGAATACACGCCCGCGCACGCCGCCGCCGTCTTCGAGGAACTCCGCCAGGCCAGCCCCCGCCACTCCTTCACCGTCGGCATCAACGACGACATCACCGGCCTCTCCCTCCCCGTCGATGAAACCATCGACATTGAGGACACCACCGGCGCCCTCACCCGCGCCGTCTTCTTCGGCCTCGGCGCCGACGGCACCGTCGGGGCCAACAAAAACACCATCAAAATCATCGGCACCGAAGCCGGCAAATATGCCCAAGGCTACTTCGTTTACGACTCGAAAAAATCCGGCGGCTTCACCGTCTCGCACCTCCGCTTCGGCGACCACCCCATCCGCGCCCCCTACCTCATCCGCAACGCCGACTTCGTCGCCTGCCACCAATTCCACCTCCTCGACACCCAGCCCGTCCTCGGCTACGCCGCCCCCGGCGCCAACCTCCTCCTCAACGCCCCCGGCGACCCCGAAACCCTCTGGGAACGCCTTTCCGCCGAGACCCAGGCCGAGATTCTGGCGAAAAAACTCCGCGTTTACGCCATCGACGCCGGCGCCGTGGCCCGCGCCGCCGGCCTCGGCGGCCGCATCAACACCATCATGCAAGTCTGCTTCTTCAAGCTCAGCAACGTCATGCCGCTTGACCAGGCCATCACCAGCATCAAAGGCGCCATCAAAAAATCCTATTCCAACAAAGGCGAGGCCGTCGTCGCCAAAAACATCGCCGGCGTGGACAGCGCCCTCTCCGCGCTGAAAGAAGTCCGCATCCCCGCCGCCGCCACCCCAGCCTCCACCCTCCACCGCCAGCCCCCCGTCCCGACCGGCGCCCCCGACTTCGTGCGCAACGTCACCGGCGTCATCCTCGCCGGCCTCGGCGACCGGCTCCCCGTCTCCGCCTTCACGCCCGACGGCACCTGGCCCACCGCCACCGCCCGCTACGAAAAACGCAACCTCGCCGCCCGCATCCCGGTTTGGGACCCGGCCATCTGCATCCAGTGCAACAAATGCGTGCAAGTCTGCCCCCACGCCGCCATCCGCGCCAAATTCTACGACCCCGCCCTGCTCGCCGGCGCACCCGCCGTCTTCAAGTCCGTCCCCTTCCGCTCCACCGAGTTCAAGGGCAACAACTACACCCTCCAGGTCGCCGCCGAAGACTGCACCGGCTGCGAACTCTGCGTCGCCACCTGCCCCGCCAAAAACAAGGCCGACCCGAACCGCCGCGCCATCAACATGGAACCCCAGCTCCCCCTCCGCGACCAGGAACGCGCCAACTTCGACTTCTTCCTCTCCCTCCCCCAGGCTGACCGCGCCCGGCTCAAAGGCGACACCCCGAAAAACGTCCAGTTCTTCGAACCCCTCTTTGAATTCTCCGGCGCCTGCGCCGGCTGCGGCGAGACCCCCTACATCAAACTCCTCACCCAACTCTTCGGCGACCGCGCCGTCATCGCCAACGCCACCGGCTGCTCCTCCATCTACGGCGGCAACCTCCCCACCACCCCCTACACCGTCAACGCCGAAGGCCGCGGCCCCGCCTGGGCCAACTCCCTCTTCGAGGACAACGCCGAGTTCGGCCTCGGCCTGCGCCTCTCCCTCGACAACGCCGCCGCCCGCGCCCGCCGCCTCCTCGGCCGCCTCGCCGGCAAAGTCGGCGCCGGCCTCGCCGCCGCGATCCTCGACGCCGACCAGACCACCGACGCCGCCATCGTCGCGCAACGCGCCCGCATCGCCACCCTCCGCGAAAAACTTGCCGCCCTCGCCGCCGGCGACAGCGCCGCCGCCGCCGGCACCGCCACCGTCCCCGCGCCGGACGCCGCCGCCGATGCCGCCGATGCCGCCGCCGCCCGCGAACTCGCGACCGTGGCCGACCACCTTGTCAACAAAACCGTCTGGATCCTCGGCGGCGACGGCTGGGCCTACGACATCGGCTACGGCGGCCTCGACCACGTCATCGCCTCCGGCCGCGACGTGAACATCCTCGTGCTCGACACCGAAGTCTATTCCAACACCGGCGGCCAGTGCTCGAAATCCACCCCGCTCGGCGCCGCCGCCAAGTTCGCCGCCGCCGGCAAACCCAGCGGCAAGAAAGACCTCGGCATGCTCGCGATGGCCTACGGCAATGTTTACGTCGCCCGCGTCGCCCTCGGTGCCCGCGACACCCAGACCCTCAACGCCCTCCGCGAAGCCGAAAGCTACCCCGGCCCCTCGCTCATCATCGCCTACTCGCACTGCATCGCGCACGGCTTCAACCTCACCCAAGGCATGGAGCACCAGAAGCTCGCGGTGGACACCGGCTACTGGCCCCTCTACCGCTTCGACCCGCGCCGCGCGGACAAAGGCGAAAACCCGCTCGTGCTGGATTCCGCGGCGCCGAAGACGGAACTCTCGAAACTCACCCGCCTGGAGAACCGCTACGCGCAAATCGCGCGCCGCGACCCCGCGCTGGTGGCGCGCTACGAAACCGCCGCGCAAGCCGGCGTGAACGAACGCTACCGCACCTACAAAAAGCTGGCCGAAAAATGGCCCGCCCCCGAAGCCGCCCCCGCCGCCGCAACAGCCCCCGCCGCGCCTGCCGCCCCTGGTCCCGCCGCGCCCGCGCCGGCGGCCTCCGTGCCGTCGCCGTCGCCATCGTCGTCGCCGAAAGCGTAACGGGACGAATTGCCTCCATGTGACGCCCATGCGCAAAAGGGGCGCGTTGCTCGCAACGCGCCCCTCTTTTTTGGAAACAGATTTTTGGCGGGGCGAAGCATGGGAGCGCGGAGACCCAAGTAGGGCGAGCGTCCCGCTTGCCTGACGGGAGCGGGACG
>JAITDF010000558.1 GCA_031282705.1 Opitutaceae bacterium
CCAGGCGTGAGTTTTAAGCAGGTTTGGAAACCTGCGGTACGACGGAACCGCGTAACATCAGTTAAAAACATCACCTTTACCATTTTCTCCTTCTTCTGCTACCAATCGCAATTACACCCAATGCCAGCCCGGCGCTGCGGCGCGGCGCGGCGCGAAAGGGGCGATCGCGTTTGAAAAATGGTCGCATCACTTGTCCGGTTCCAGGGCGAGGACGGCGAGGCCGGCGGGGGGGAGTTCGACGGGTATGCCGGTGGTCCTGGCGGGGAAGGGGGTGGCGGCGCCGGCGGCGTCGAGCAGGGCGGCGGTTTTCCAGGCGGCGGCGGCGCGGCTGGCGAAGTCGGAGGGGGCGGCTTTCAGGGTGGTTTTCACGGGGTGCGCGCTGTTGTTGAGGAGGATGAGGTAGCGGCGGCCGCCGGCGGGGGAGCGGGCGGCGATGATGTCGATTTCGGGGGCGGTGGATTCGATGGTTGACCAGGCGAGGGCGGCGGGGTGGCCGAAGATTTTGCCGGGGGCGAAGCCGTGGCAGGCGTGGGGGCCGACCTTGGGGGTGACGAAGCCGCGGGGGAAGGCGATGGCGCCGGCGGAGCGCAGTTGAATCTCGGACAGGAGGTAGTCGGTGATGAGGCCGATTTGCCACCAGGCGTGGTGGGGGAAGCCGCCGGGGCCGGCGTTCATGGTGTTCCAGTAGTAGGAGGCGACCTGGGTATCGGGGTTGAGGAAGGCGTCGCGCGCCCAGATGGCGGCGCGGGCGAGGTCGCGGTAGTGGTTTTCGCCGGTGAGGGCGGCGATGCGGATGAAGAGGCCGGCGTGGCTGGAGAGGAGGATGGGGCCGCGGGAGTTGGCGGAGCCGAGGGTGCCGCCGTGCTCGAAGGAGAGGCCGGTCTGGTTGATTTCCCAGTCCTCGCGGGGGACGCCGCGGGCGGTCTTTTTTTTGCGGGTGGCGACGGGGTGGGTGTAGATGTCGGCGACATACTGGCGGGCGCACTCGATGGCGGCGTCGCGGTGGCGGGGGTCGGCGGTGATTTCAAAGAGGTCAAGAAAGGCCTGGGACATCTGGGCGGTGGCGAAGTCGGGGGCGAAGCGGGCGTCGCCGCAGACGCCGAGGAAGCGGGCGGGCTTGACGGAATTTTCGATGAGCCAGCCGGCGCCGCGTTTTGCGGCGTCGATGTATTTTTGGTCACCGAGGATTTTGTGGGCGACGAGGAGGCCGTAGAAGGTGGGGCGGAGGTCGGGGGTCTCGATGTAGAGGGGGTTTTGGGTGTCGTGGTCGTAGGCGACCTCCCAGTGGCCGTCGGGGTGCTGCCAGGAGAGGAGGCGCTCGGCGCCGAGGCGGAGGCGGGCGCGCAGTTCGGCGTCGCCGGGCTGGAAGAGGAGGATGTTGCCGAGGTCGAGCATCGTGTAATAGGTGATGGCGATGGGCTCGACGTAGTTGCCCCATTCCTCGGTGAAGCGTTTTGATTTCGCCAGATAATACTGGCCGGTGGCGGCGCCTTGGAAGAAGCCGGGGGCGGTCTGCTGCTGGGCGAGCTTGAAGTAGCGGGCGAAGGGGAGGCGGTCGCGGACGAGGCGCGGGTCGCCGGTGAGGGCGGCGAGCATCCACATGGCGCCGTAGTCGGAATTTTTCATCGGGTCGTAGTCGGCCTTGTTTTTCTTGTCGCGCCGGGAGCCGACGACGGCGGCGTTGTAGGCTTGGGCGCCGATTTTGAGGCCGTGGAAGTCCTCGACGTGCCAGAAGGAGGTTTTGTCGGAGACGACGTATTCGTGGAGGGAGCGGAGGCGGGCGGAGAGGGAGCGGGCGGGTTTTTTGAGGGCGAGGAAGTCGTCGAGGCGGTGGATGTCGCGGGCGGCGTGGCGGACGGCGTCGAACCAGTCGCCGCGGCGCAGCGAGTAGCGGAAGGAGAGGCGGCGGATGTCGCCGGGGGCGACCTTGGAATTTTGTTGTCCGAGGACGGGGCTGTAGAGCGTGGGGGAGAGGCGGCGGTCGCGGGTCATGTGGGAGAGGCCGAGGCGGGGGGATTTGCGGTCGGCGAGTTTGTCGGCGGGCCAGGGGTCGAAGCAGTCCGAGGGCTGGGCGAGGACGGAGAGGGTGAGGCCGGATTTGAGGGTGGCGATGGAGGCGAGGGTGGTGGCGTTGCGGTCGGGGACGATGACGGGGAGGGCGGGGAGGCCGTGGTTGTAGGCGAGGGCGGCGGGGATGTCGTCGTTGAGGCGGTCGCCCTTGAAATAGCCGGGGATGACGGCCCAGGCGAGGTCGTCGGGGGCGATGGTGAACAGCTCCGGGGTGGCGAGGGAGAGCCAGCCGGCTTGCCGGGCGCGGAGGGTGACATCGACAAGGATGTCGCCGGGGAAGGCGGGGTCGAGCCGCCAGACGGTTTCGACGGAGGCGAGGTCGTTTTCGTGTTTGAAAACGGCGGCGGTGGTGCCGGCGGCGGTAGCGGTGCCGGTGCCGGTGGTGCCGGCGGTGGCGGTGCCGGTGCTGGCGGTGGTCGCGGTGGCCGGGAGGAAGTGGTGCGCGTCGCCGGCGGTGTTGAGCATGGCCGGGGTGGTGGCGCGGAGCCAGCGTCCGTCGGTGCCGGCGCCGGAGAGGGCGCCGGGGAAGTTTTCCTTCGCGCCCTTGAAGGCGAAGGGGCGCGGGGTCTCGTCGGGCTTGGTCGCGGAGAACAGGAGGGTGTGGCGTCCCGAGGGGTTGGGGACGGGGAGGACGGCGCCGTCGGGCGCGGTGAAGCGGAGGGCGGCGAGCGCCCAGCCCGCGGGGGTTTGTTTCCATTCGAGGCGGACGGCGGAGTCTTCGAGGACGAGGGTGGCGGCGGCGCTTCGCGCCAAGTGAGAAGTATCAAGTGGCAAGTGGCAGGAAGCGGGAGGGGGCGGTGGCGCCGCCGCGCCGGTGGCGGAGGCGGTCACGGCAAGGGCGAGCGCGCGGATGGCGAGGAGGAGGCGGGTGGCGGTTTTCATATGCGTTTGCGGCGGGCGAGGGCGATGGGTGCGGGGTTTATGAACGGGTTGTTTTTAAGCAGAAGGGAACGAGGGGGCCAAACCGCCAATTGGCGTCAATTTTTGCCTGGTTTTCATTTTTGGCTACCCCAGCCATTCCCAGGCGGGGATTACTTCCATTGTTTCGCCGTTCTGCTTGAGTGTCTGGCGCTGGTTTTGCGCGGTTAAAATCACCATGCGCTTCGCCCGCGCCTGTTCCTTTGCGGCGAGCAGGCCGCGCGTTTCGCGCTTCATATTTTCCTCCGTCAATTGCCAGCACGCCTGCCAGACGGTGCGGGTGCCGGCGGTGACAAAATCGCACTCCCACAAATCGCGCTCGGCGGCGTAGGCCGGCGTTTCGCCGCGACGCCACAATTCCAGCGCGACGGCGTTTTCCAGACGGCGCCCTTTGTCGGGGGTCGTCTGCGGCGAGTTGGCGCGGCGCAGGCCGTTGTCCATCGCGTAGTATTTCGGCGGCGCGACGACTCGTTTTTTGAACGACGCGCTGTATTTCGGAACGGCGAACAGCAAATACGCGTCCTGCAAAAACGCCGCGAATTCCGAGCAGCGCGAGACCGACGGCAGGGCGAGCGACTTTGTCAATGTTTGCAACGAAAACGGCTGCCCCGTGTTCGCGAGCAGAAAAAGCAGCAGGTTCATGACACCGCGCCCGTCGGACAACGCGTGGTGCGCGACGACATCGCGCTGGACGATGTTGCGGGCGAGTTCGCGCAACACCTCGTCGCGGCACGAGAGCAGGTAAAGCGGAAAGCCGCCGTCGTTGAGAAACCGCTCCAGCGACTCCGCGCCGCGTTTTTGCCGGGTATGGGTGAGGTACTCCGAATAACAAAACGGGAAAACCGTGTGCGGCAGGTGGCGCCCCGTCAGTTTTTTGCCGAGTTCAACATCAAGTAACGAGGCGTTTGAGCCGGTGACGCAAACCTGCCGGCCGCGGTCGAGCAGCGTCCGCACGAGCCGGGGCCAGCCGCCGACCTCCTGCACCTCGTCAAGAAACACCGCCGCCGGCGGCGGCGCGAGTTCGTCAAGCAACTCCAGCCACAAAGAAAAATCCGCCTCCGAAAAATCAAACAGGCGCGTGTCCTCAAAATTGCAATAGAAGGCCGCGCCGTCCCTTCGCGCGAGTTGCGCCTGCAATGTGCTTTTGCCGCAGCGCCGCACCCCCGTCAGGACTGTCGCCATGCCCGGCACCGGCGACAATTCGGGCATTAAAACACGCTCGACCTCTTGAGTGGCAGGCGGCGGCAATGTTTGTGTCCTCAATATTTCCAAAAGTGTTTCCTTAAACATTACAAAAGTGTTCCGAATTTAAGGACAATTTGCAAGCAGGGATGGGGATTTTCCCCATCCGCCGTCCGTCGGGGGAGGGGGCTTTTTTCCCTGATGGAAACGGCGCCGACGGGCAAGGACGGAGCCGAGGGTGCCGCCGTGCCCGAAGGAGATGCGGCGGATTTTTCCGGGCGCGTGAGTTGTCCCAGCGCGGCGATGAGTTTCGCGGTGCCCGCGCCGGTGCAGGACTTGCCCTTGATGGCGTGGCGTTTCCAGCCGGTGGCGGCGGCGGCGGTCGAGGCGAAGGCGAGCGCGGGGGCGGCGAGGAGGAGGCGGGTGGCGGTTTTCATGGGTTGGATGTGATCATGGGTTGGATGAAATGGATGGGGCGGCGGCGGGCTGTTTCTTTTTTCGGGGGCGGGCGGGCGGGATGTCCTCAAAAAGCTGGGTGAAGCCGCGCCCGTCGGAGCTGAAGAGAAGCACGCGCAGGCTTTGCACGCCCAGCCGCCGATACTTCGGGTGCCGGGCCGTCGCCATGCTCCAGCCTTGGTCGTCGTCGTTGATGAGCAGGTGGCGGTGGATGCAACGGCCCGCGGCGTCGTAGCCGGCGAGCAGGGCCGTGCCGGCCAGGATCTCCTGCAATTTGTCCAGGTCTTTGCGGGTCATTTTCCGGGTTGCGCAATGGGTCTTGTCGGACGGGCGGCTTACGCGGCGGCGCATGGCGGGGCGGGTGTTGAAATTTCACCAGGCCTGGCGGTAGCCGGTGTTGAGGGACCAGGGGCGGGTGAAGGTTTCGCCGCGGGAGTATTCGCAGTCGAGGTAGAACTGGCTGCGGGCGGAGACGGCATAGGCGAAGCCGGCGCCGAGTTCGGCGCGGAAGTCGTCGTAGTCGAGGGCGCGGCTCAGGCCGGCGGCGCGGACTTGGCCGCCGCGGGTGCCGGATTTGGCGAGGGCGAGGCGGAGGTGGGGGTGGAGTTTGCCGAGGTCGCGGCCGAGGCGGATGATGACGCGGGTCTGGATGGAGGTGGCGGGGTCGTTGCGG
>JAITDF010000565.1 GCA_031282705.1 Opitutaceae bacterium
CCAGGCGTCTGCCTGCGAGCAGTTCGACGGCCATGAACACATTGCAGGCGCCTTTGCGTTCATATTCGTAACTGATGTTACGCAGGAGAGGATTTGCGGCGTGTTCGGGGAGCGCACGCGTCCCGCGTGCTGTGTTCGGCGTCCCGCCGAACACGGTTCGAGCGAAGGGCTTGGGCGGGACGCCCAAGCCGGCACGCGGGACGCGTGCGCTCCCCGAACACGCCGCTCCGCGTAACATCAGTGACGAAAGATAAAGACAAAGAGGAAAGAAGAAAGAGAGTGACATCACTTCCTGTTGCACCCCCGGCCCCGGGGCGCTCATTTTTCTCCTTGCGGCGGGGCGGGGCGGATGTTGTGGTGGCCGTTCTACTTTCTCGCAGGAACCACTTTTTGCGTCGCCGGAATCACGTAGCTGTGCGGAGACGCGGTTTTTGGCTTCCGGGATATCGCAACTCACGGGCGAAATTCCCGGCGCGTATTTTTTTGCGAAAAAACGCTTGCCGAGCTTCCGGCGAATGGTAGCGTCCGCTCCTTTTCCTCATTTTCCGACCACTTTCATATTCGTTTATGCCGACCATCAATCAACTCGTGCGCAAAGGGCGCCGCATCATCCGCACCAAGTCCAAATCACCGGCCTTGAGCGGCAACCCCTTCCGTCGCGGCGTCTGCGTGCAGGTCATGACCCGCACGCCCAAAAAGCCGAACTCCGCCATCCGCAAGGTGGCAAAGGTCCGCCTGACCAACGGCAACGAAGTCATCTCCTACATCCCCGACGAGGGCCACAATCTTCAGGAACACTCCATCGTGCTCGTGCGCGGAGGCCGCGTGAAGGACCTCCCCGGCGTGCGCTACCACATCGTGCGCGGCACGCTTGACGCCACCGGCGTCGAGAAACGCCGCCGCAGCCGCTCCAAATACGGCGTCAAACGCCCGAAGGCCGGCAAATAACCCCCCTCCTCCTTCATCCGCCAACGCCAGCCGTCAGCCAAGAAACGCCATCCACGCCAGCCGCACCGGCCCGATTTACCGGGCTTGACCAGGCACTCTTAACCAAACGCCCTTAACCAAACACCTTTCCCGTCATGTCACGCCGCCACAGAGCCACGAAACGCACAGTCGTTCCTGACATCCGCTACAGCAGCCCGCTCGTTGCCCATCTGGTCAACGTCATCATGAAAAACGGCAAGAAGAACCTCGCCCAGCGCATCGTTTACGGCGCGTTTGAGAAGGTCTCGGCCAAACTCGAAAAGGGGGACCCGGTCGATCTGCTCATCGGCGCGCTCGAAAACGCCCGCCCGCGGCTTGAGGTCAAGAGCCGCCGTGTCGGCGGCGCGACCTACCAGGTGCCGGTTGAAATTTCCTACGAACGCCAGGAAAGCCTCGCCCTCCGCTGGATCGCCGCCGCCGCCGCCGCGCGCAAGGGCACCACGATGAAGGACGCCCTCGCAAATGAACTCGTGGACGCCTACAACAACACCGGCACCGTCGTCAAAAAGAAGGAAGACACCCACAAGATGGCCCAGGCCAACCGCGCCTTCGCACACCTTCGCTGGTAAGGAAGAGACCGATAACAAGCAACAAGTGGCAGGCAACAAGTAGCAAGAGACAAAACGGCAAACCGCCCGCAATCGCAACCATACCGCCGACGGCATCCGACGTTCATACACCAAGACATGTCCTCCTCCATCGAAAATTCCACCAAGATCGTTGTAGTCACCGAGAAGTCCAGGATTTCCGCGGTCAACGCCAAGGATCGCGCCGCGCCCCTCGAATGGACGCGCAACATCGGCATCGCCGCGCACATCGACGCCGGCAAGACCACCGCCTCCGAGCGCATCCTCTTTTACTCCGGCTCCATTCACAAAATCGGCGAGGTGCACGAAGGCACCGCCGTCACCGACTGGATGGAACAGGAGCGCGAGCGCGGCATCACCATCACCGCCGCCGCCATCTCCTGCGCCTGGGACGCCTCCTGGGGCCCGTGGAAGGGCATCCGCACGCACATCAACATCATCGACACCCCCGGCCACGTGGATTTCACCGCCGAGGTGGAGCGTTCCATGCGCGTGCTCGACGGCGCCGTGGCCGTCTTCTGCGCCGTGGCCGGCGTGCAGCCGCAGTCCGAGACCGTCTGGCGGCAGGCCAACAAATACGGCGTGCCGCGCGTCGCCTTCGTGAACAAGATGGACCGCGTCGGCGCCGACTTTTTCCGCGCCGTGCGCGAGATGCGCGAGAAACTCGGCGCCAACGCGCACCCGCTTTTCCTGCCCATCGGCAAGGAGGACGGGTTTTCCGGCGTGGTGGACCTCGTGCAAAACGTTGCCTATCTCTTCGAGGACGACGGCCGCAAGGAAGACCCGCTCGGCCTGCACCCCGTCACGCATGAAATCCCCGACGCGCTGAAGGAGCAGGCCCGCGAATACCGCGAAAAACTCATCGAGGCGGTGTCCGATTTCGACGACGCGATCGCCGAGAAATACCTCGGCGGCGAGGAAGTCACCGTGGACGAGTTGATGCTCGGCGTCCGCAAAGCCACCATTTCCCTGAAATTTGTCGGCGTCATCCCCGGCTCCGCCCTGAAAAACAAGGGCGTGCAGCGCCTGCTCGACTGCGTGGTCAACTACCTGCCCAACCCGCTCGAAGTCGCCACCATCAAGGGCCAGGACAGCGACGGCAACGAAGTGTCCGTCGTCGTGGATGACAACGCCAAGATGGCCGGCCTCGCCTTCAAGCTCTGGACCGACCCCTTCGTCGGGCGCCTCGTCTTCTTCCGCGTCTATACCGGCGCGCTCCGCAAGGGCACCCCGCTCTACAACCCCCGCACCCGCCGCACCGAGCGCGTCTCCCGGCTCGTCCGCATGCGCGCCAACGACCGCGAGGAAATCGACGTGGCCTACTCCGGCGACATCTGCGCGATGGTCGGCGTCAAGGACGTGATCACCGGCGACACGCTTTGCAACGAGGCCTGCGACGTGCGCCTTGAGCCGCCGTCCTTCCCCGAGCCCGTCATCTCCATGTCCGTCGAGCCGAACTCGAAGGGCGACCAGGAAAAAATGAGCATCGCGCTCCAGCGCCTCGTCGCGGAAGACCCGACCCTCAAGGTCAAGACCGACACCGACACCGGCCAGACCATCCTCTCCGGCATGGGCGAGCTGCACCTCGACATCATCGTTGACCGAATGAAACGCGAGTTCAAGGTCGAGGCCGCCGTCGGCAAGCCGCAGATCGCGTATCGCGAAACCATCCTCGCCAAGGCCGAAGGCGAGGGGAAATTCATCCGCCAGTCCGGCGGCAAGGGCCAATACGGCCATTGCGTGCTCAAAATCGAGCCCAACGAAAAAGGCAAGGGCGTCGAAATCATCAACGAAATCGTCGGCGGCGTCATCCCGAAGGAATTCATCAAGCCCACCTCCGACGGCATCATGGAAGCCTGCAACAACGGCGTCGTCGCCGGCTACCCGGTGGTCGATGTCATCGCCCGCATCGTGGACGGCTCCTTTCACGAGGTGGACTCCTCCGAGCTCGCCTTCAAGATGGCCGGCATCTTCGGCTTCAAGGAAGCCATGCGGAAGGCCAGCCCCATCCTCCTCGAACCCATCATGGCCGTGGAACTCACCACGCCCGAGGACTACCAGGGCGACCTCATGGGCGACATCAACCGCCGCCGCGGCACGATTCAAGGCATCGAAAACAAAAACGGCGCCGCCATCGTCAACGCGCACGTCCCCCTCGAAATGCTCTTCGGCTACGTCACCGACATCCGCTCGCTCTCGAAAGGCCGCGCCAGCGCCTCCGTCACCCCCTCGCACTTCGAGCAGGTGCCCAACTCGATCCTCCAGAGAATCATCGAAACCTCCTCCAAGGCCCCCGCCCGCACCTGACCGACAACGCAACCCACTCACCCGCCATGAAAGGCCAACGCATTCGCATCAAACTCCAGGGCTTCGATTACCGCGTGATCGACCAGTCCGCCCTCGAAATCGTCGAGACCGCCAAACGCTCCGGCGCCCGCGTCTCCGGCCCGATTCCGCTGCCCACCCGCATCGAAAAACTCTCGGTCAACCGCTCCCCGCACGTGGACAAAAAGTCCATGGAACAATTCGAGTCGCGCACCCACAAGCGCCTCATCGACATCATCGAACCCACCGCGCAAACCGTGGACGAACTCAAAAAACTCAACCTCCCTTCGGGCGTCGATATCACCATCAACGTCTGATTTCACCCGCCCGGAATCTCTTCACCACCAACATAGCAGTTGCCCATGTGCGCCCCGCGCACCGCTGGGTTTTCCGCTAATGTAGGCTCCAAACGGAAATCCTCCACCTACCACTTAGCCCATGACATCTACGCTCCTAGGCAAAAAACTCGGAATGACGCAGGTCTATGACGCCCAAAACGTCCTGGTCCCCGTCACCGTCGTGGAAGCCGGCCCCTGCCCGGTTGTCCAGGTCAAGACAGTCGAGACCGACGGCTACAACGCCGTCCAGATCGGCTTCTCCACGAAAAAAGCCAAAAACACGGCCAAGGCCGAACAAAACCACGCAAAGAAAGCCGGGCTCGAACAGACGCCCCGCGTGCTCGGCGAAATCCGCCTCGACGCCCCCCCGGCGCTCAAGGTCGGCGACATCCTCACCGTCGAAACCTTCAAGGAAGGCGAAACCATCGACGTCATCGGCGTCACCAAAGGCAAAGGCTTCCAAGGCGTCCAATTCCGCTTCAAGACCGCCGGCGGCCCCGCCGCGCACGGCTCCATGTTTCACCGCCGCATCGGCTCGATCGGCATGCGCCAGACCCCCGGCCGCGTCTGGAAAAACCAGAAAATGCCCGGCCACATGGGCGGCGTCCGCCGCACCGTGCAAAACCTCAGCGTCGTGAAAATCCTTCCCGGGAAAAACCTCATCCTCGTGAAAGGCGCCGTCCCCGGCGCAAACGGCGCCGACGTCATCGTCCGCGCCGCCATCAAGGGCCAGCCTAGGAAATAACCCGGAGGAACCAGCCAGCCATGAAACTCAAAATTTTCACACCCGACGGCGCCGCCTCGCGCGAACAGGAATTTGACGGCATCCCCGTTTTTGAAGGCGACAAAGGCCTGCAAGCGGTCAAGGAGGTCATCGTCGCCATCAACGCCAACAACCGCCTCGGCACGCACTCCGCCAAGACCCGCGGCGAGGTCGCCGGAAGCAACAAAAAACCCTTCCGCCAGAAAGGCACCGGCCGCGCCCGCGCCGGCGAACGCCGCTCCCCCATCTGGACCGGCGGCGGCGTCGTCTTCGGTCCGAAACCCCGCGACTATTCCAAAAAAATCAACGCCAGGGTCAAAGCCCTCGCCTTCAGCCGCGCCCTCTTCGACCGCGCCAGCGCCGGCGAAATCGACGTCATCGAAAAATTCGACGCCCCCGACGCCAAGACCAAGGCCATGAACCAGGTCATCGGCCGCATCGCCCCCAAGGGCAAAGTCCTCGTCGTCGATTCCACCTTCACCCGCGAGACCGCACGCGCCGCGCGCAACATCGCCCGCGTCGCCATGCAGGAAGCCGCGAAACTCAACACCCTCGACCTCGCCCGATACGGCAGAATCATCGTATCCACGGCGGCCCTCGAACAAATCATCACCCGCGCAAAAGGAGGCAGCCAATGAACACTTCCCACATCCTCAAACACGTCCGCCTCACGGAAAAATCCAACCAGCTCTCCTCCGACTTCAGCCAATACACCCTCGAAGTCAGGAAAGACGCAAACAAGCACGTCATCGCCGACGCCGTCGAAAAAGCCTTCAAAGTCACCGTCACCCGCGTGCACGTGGCCCACTACCGCGGCAAAAACAAACGCAGCCGCACCGGCCGCCCCGGCCTCACCTCCGATTACAAAAAGGCGATCGTCACCCTTAAAAAAGGCGACAAAATCGAACTCCTCTAAACCACACGCCCTCCCTCTCCCGGAGACACACCACCATGGCACTCAAACATTCGCGTCCCCTGACGCCCTCCCAACGGTTCACCACCAAGAACAGCCAGCCGGACCTCGCCAAAAAACGTCCCGAACGCGCCCTCACCAAGTCCAAAAAACGGACCGGCGGCCGCAACTGCTACGGCCGCATCACCTCCCGCCGCCGCGGCGGCGGGCACAAAAAACTCTACCGCATCATCGACTTCCGCCGCGCCCGCCTCGACGCGCCCGCCACCGTGCTCGCCATCGAGTATGACCCGAACCGCTCCGCCAACATCGCCCTCCTCCAGTATGGCGACGGCGACAGAACCTACATCATCGCCCCCCAGGGCCTCGCCGTCGGCGCCAAAATCGTCGCCTCCGCAAAAGCCACCCTCAACGACTTCACCGTCGGCAACAACTTCCCCCTCGAAATCATCCCCCCCGCGACCAAAATCCACTGCGTCGAACTCCTCCCCGGACGCGGCGCCCAGCTCGCCCGCGGCGCCGGCGCGGCCGTCGAACTCGTCGCCATCGACGGCGGCTTCGCCCAAATCAAACTCCCCTCCGGCGAAACCCGCCTCGTCAACCCGAAATGCCGCGCCACCATCGGCGAAGTCGGCAACCCCGAGCACAGCCAGCGCTCCCTCGGCAAAGCCGGCCGCAACCGCTGGCTCGGCAAACGCCCCCGCGTCCGCGGCATGGTGATGAACCCCGTCGATCACCCCAACGGCGGCGGCCAGGGCAAATCCAAAGGCGGCGGCGGCCGCCAGCACCTCATGTCCCCCTGGGGCCAGCTCGCCAAAGGCTTCCCCACCCGCCGCCGCTCCAAACCCTCGAACAGCCTCATCCTCACCCGCCACAACGGACGCCCCCCGCGCGGCAAGAAATAATCACCCTAACGGACACGCACCATGGCACGCTCCATCAAAAAAGGCTTCTTCGTCGATTACCACCTGCTCGAAAAAATCGAGAAGGCGGTCAAGGCCAACGCCAAGAAACCCATCCAAACCTGGTCCCGCCGCTCGACCATCACGCCCGACTTCATCGGCCACACCTTCAACGTCCACAACGGCAAGGCCTTTGTCTCCGTTTACATCACGGAAAACATGGTCGGCCACAAACTCGGCGAGTTTGCCCCCACCCGCATCTTCAAGGCGCACGGCGGCATGACCCGCAAGGAAGTCTGATAACCCGGCGCCAACACCGCACCAACACCAACCAGAAACCAAAAAAAAGGGTAGGGGACGGCGCGCCCGCGCCGCCCTGCTATCGCCGCCAAACCGGAATCGCTCATCAATCATGGAAGTCCAAGCCATCACCCGATACGCGCGCATGTCGCCAAAAAAAATGCGCGAAGTCGCCCGCACCATCCAGGGACGCAAAGCCCCCGAGGCGGTTGACCTCCTCGGCATCATCCCGCGCAAATCCGCGCGCCTCATCGCCAAGACCCTCAAGTCCGCCATCGCGAACGCCGAGAACAACGCCAACCTCTCCTCCGACTCCCTCGTCGTGAAGACCGCCATCATCGAAAACGGCCCCGTCCTCAAACGCTTCAAGGCCGCCGCCAAAGGTTCCGCCGCCCCGCGCCGGAAGAAAATGTCCCACATCCGCATCGTCCTCGACGACGGCAACAACTAATTCACCACCATGGGCCAAAAGACCAATCCCGTCGGTTTCCGTCTCGCCGTCAGCCGCGGCTGGCAATCCCGCTGGTATGCCGGCAAACGCGACTTCCCCAAACTCCTCGCCGAGGACCAGCTCATCCGTGAGAAACTCATGGAAAAGCTCAAGCAGGCCTCCGTGCCCCGCATCTTCATCGAACGCGCCTCCAACCGCGTCCGCGTCAAAATCTACACCGCCCGCCCCGGCATCGTCATCGGACGCAAAGGGCAGGAAATCGACAAAATCAAGGACGAACTCGCCCGGCTCACCGGCAAGGAAATCCTCCTCGACATCCAGGAAGTCAAAAAACCCGAGACCGAGGCCCAGCTTGTCGCCGAAAACGTCGCCCTCCAGCTCGAACGCCGCATCGCCTTCCGCCGCGCCATGAAAAAAGCCGTCGAAATCGCCATGACCCTCGGCGTCGAAGGCATCCGCATCCAATGCTCCGGCCGCCTCGGTGGCGCCGACATCGCCCGCCGCGAATGGCAGCGCAAAGGCCGCGTGCCCCTCCACACCCTCCGCGAAAACATCGACTACGGCTTCTCCGAAGCCCGCACCGTTTACGGCAAAATCGGCGTGAAATGCTGGATCTGCAAAAAAGACGCCGAGGCCGCAAGCTGACCCCCGCCGCCGATCCTCTCCCGCCCGCGCCATCGCCACCCGACATGCCAAACAAGAAAACCTCCATCCCTCAAATCATTACAAAAAAATATAATGACGGACAGCATCACAGTCGTATCAGCCAGGCATCTGGACGGGCACCGGCTCGAAGTGGTCTTTTCAGACGGACTCCGCCGTGAAATCGACTTCAAGCCGTTCCTGGACCGCTTTGCGCATCCCGATTATGACAGATACCTCGATGTCGTCGAATTCAAGAAATTCAAGATAACCGACGGAAATATAAATTGGAATGACCGCCACATGATTTTCACCATGGACTCACTCCATAAAGGACAAGTTTGATAGCACTATAATCACAGGAGACACCTGACATGGCCCTCTCACCAGCACGCACCAAATACCGCAAGGCGCAAAAAGGCTCCCGCAAAGGCAACGCCAAAGGCGGAAACACCATCGCATTCGGCGATTTCGCCATCCAGTCCCTCACCCGGGGCAACATGACCGGACGCCAGATCGAGGCCGCCCGCGTCGCCATCACGCGCCACCTCAAGCGCAAAGGCAAACTCTGGATCCGCGTCTTCCCGCACAAACCCATCACCAAAAAACCCGCCGAAGTCCGCCAGGGCCAGGGCAAGGGCGCGGTCGAGTTCTACGTCGCCGTCATCAAACCCGGCGCCATCCTCTTTGAACTCGCCGGCGTGCCCGCCTCCGTCGCCAAGGACGCCTTCCGCCTCGCCGACGCCAAACTCCCCTTCCACTGCCGCTTCATCGCCCGCGAAGGCGTCGCCGCCTGACCCGCCAACCCGCGCAAGGACGCCACCACCACCACCATGACCGCAAAAGAAACCCGCGACCTCTCCGTCACCGAACTCGACACCAAAATCCGCGAAGCCCGCGAGCAACTCATCCAGCTCCGCCTCCGCAAACAAACCGGCCAGGTCGAGAAGACCCACACCCTCCGCGCCATTCGCAAGGACATCGCGCGCATGGAAACCATCCGCGCCGAAAAACTCGCCGCCAAATGATTTTCGACACCCGGGCCCCGCTTTTCGCCTGATGCGCCCCGCGCCGGATGAAAAACGGAAACCGCTCCCAAAAATCGAAAATCCAAAAATCGAAAATCCAGAATCCAAAGCCTCCCATGTCCACCACGACACGCAACAAACGCAAAGACCTCGTCGGCTTCGTCACCAGCCGCTCCGGCGACAAATCCATCAAGGTCACCGTCCCCTTCAAAGTGCCGCACCCGCGCTACC
Organism: Opitutaceae bacterium; assembly: GCA_031282705.1. Lineage (GTDB taxonomy): Bacteria > Verrucomicrobiota > Verrucomicrobiia > Opitutales > Opitutaceae > Termitidicoccus. The sequence continues at coordinate 9,468 of JAITDF010000565.1, forward strand.
AGAAAGTGATCAACCGGAAAACCGTCGTGCACGTCCACGACGAGAAAAACGAAGCCGGCGTCGGCGACAAAGTCGAAATCATGGAAACCCGCCCCGTCAGCCGCCTCAAACGCTGGCGCGTGGTCGCCATCCTTGAGCACGCCGTCTCCGTCGGCGCCGCCATCACCGAGGCCGACGTCGCCGCCCAAGTGCCCACCAAGACCAAAAAACCCGCGGACACCGCCGCCGCCGCCGCGGAACCCGCCGCCGCCGAATAACCCACCGACTCCACCCAGGAGGACACCACCATGATACAACTGCGCTCCCGACTCGAAATCGCCGACAACACCGGCGCCCGCCGCGCTGGCTACATTCGCAAAAAAGGCCAGATGACCGACACCGCCGCCGTCGGCGACATCATCACGGTCCACATCCAGGAAAGCTCCACCGACGCCACCGTGAAAAAAGGCGAGGTGGTCAAGGCCGTCGTTGTCCGCACCAAGGCCCCCATCCGCCGGTCCGACGGCAGCTACCTGCGCTTTGACAGCAACGCCATCGTCATCATCACGCCCGACGGCAACCCCAAAGGCACCCGCATCTTCGGCCCGGTTGCCCGCGAACTGCGCGCGAAGAACTTCATGAAGATCATTTCCCTTGCACCGGAGGTTCTCTAAGCCATGGCACAAAAATTCCACGTCAAACGCGGCGATCAAGTCGTCGTCATCTCCGGCGCCCACAAAGGCAAGTCCGGCAAAATCCTCGAAATCGTCGCCGACAAACAACGCGCCCGTGTCGAAGGCCTGGCCCTTGTGAAGCGCCACACCAAGCCCCAGGGCGAGCAGAAGCCCGGCGGCATCATCGAGCGCGAAGGCACCATCCACATCTCAAACCTCATGAAGCAGGCCGACTACGACGCCGGCAAACGCGCCAAGACCGCCGCCGTCGAAAACGCCGGTGCCGGCGCCGAAAAATAAGATCCGTCGCCGGCTGTCATTGCGAAGGTGGCGGTGGCGGGATGAGACGCAACCTTTCGGGAAGGCCCGGTCACTTCAGGCTGGCGGAATAAATGCCAGCCGCCGGGCTTCCCCGCCGAAGCGGGCGCCGGCCAGCCGGCCGTAGCGCGGGTGGCCTGACGTAGCGCAGGCTTCCAAGTCTGCTTCAACGCTCACGATTGCTTGCGGGCTTGTTTTTCGGGTCCGGCTTTTCGCGGGCCTCCGGCCCGGAAGCAGGTTCGGAAACCTGCGCTACATGACTGAGGTTGCGCAGGGCAGCCGGGCATTGGAGGGACGGCCTCCGCGTAACATCAGTATTATAATTCACGCGGCAACGCAGGGCGGCGAGGAGGGCGAGCAGAAGACAGAAGGGCGCGCCGGGCGCACCACCGCCGCCGCCACCGCCGGTGTTATTGCTGCCGCCGGCGCCGGCGGCGTAGGCGTAGACGGCGGTCAGGGTGACGCCGGTGTAGGGCTCGTAGGCGTGCAGGAAGATGTTCCATTCGCCGGGGACGGGGGCGGCGATGGTGATGGTCTCGTTGTTGCCCTCCTCGTCGCCCACGAGTTCGTAGCCGGCGGCGCCGGGCGGTTTTATATAGAGGTTGCAGTCGCCGGCGCCGCCGGCGGTCGTGATGGTCAGGTTCACCGCGCCGGCGGGGACGTTTATTTTGTAATATTTGAAGGAGTCGAGCGCGCCGGAGATGTTTGTTTGCGGGATGTTGCCGGCGAGGGCGGCGGCGCCGTCGGCGCCCTCGGGGGAGCCGGTGACTTCCCATTTGGCGTAGAGGGTTTGCGCGGCGGCGTCCGCGGGGACGGTGTCGCCGGCGACGATTTGCGCGCCGGTGCCGGCGGCTGTCGTCCACCAGCCGCGGAAGGCGTGGTTGGGGCGCGTCGGCGCCGGCAGCGCGCCGTAGGGTTCGCCGCGCGTGACTTCCTTCGAGGCGGGTTGCGCGCCGAGGGCGCCGCCGTTGGGATCGAAGGTTATGGTGACGGTGTTTTCCGGAGGCGGGGGCGGCGGGACGGTAATGTCCTCAACGGCGCCGGTGAGCACGATGTTGTCGCATTCAAAAACGCAGTGTTCGGGGGCGGGCGCGACCGGGTTTGTCCAAGAGACGCAAATGAGAAACTCCAGCGTTTCGCCGGGTTCCGCGGCGGGCAGGCCGGCGAGGGGGACGCGCACGGTTGCCCAGCCACCGGCGTTGCCCGCGACGGCGCCGGGGACGGCGATGGCTTCCGGGGAGCCGGAGGCGGAGTCGTGAAGCGCGGCGCGGGCGGTGACGGCGAACCGGGCGCCGGCGGCGGTGGCGCGCGGGCGCATGTCGAACGCGAGCGCGTCGGGGCGCAGCGCGCGGCCGGCCGGCGGCGTGGCGGTGAAGGCGAGCCAGTGTTCGCCGGCGGGCGCGCCGGCGCGGACGTCTTGAATCGCCGGGGCGGGAAGGCCCGCGTCGGTGTTCACGACGAAGGTTGCGCCGGTGTTTTGGTCGAGGAGCCCCGCAATCACGCCGGCGGCACTGGAGTCGGGCGCGACGGGCAGCGCGGCGCCGGCGGCGAGTCCATTGAATCCGTAGGTGACAAGCGGCTCCGCGCCCGCGACGGAAAACGCCGGGGAAATGAGCGCGCCGAGCAGGAGGGTGGCGGGAATGGCGAAGTTTTTTTTCATGCCACGGTTTCAACCATTCCGCCGCCTTGAGCGCGCGCGCAGGGCGGC
>JAITDF010000580.1 GCA_031282705.1 Opitutaceae bacterium
GTCTCAAGCTCGGCGTCGGCGTGCGCCACATGGGCACGCGCCGCGGCCTGACTGAGCAAAGCAGCGCCAACCCGGAATACGATTTCTACCGCTCGCCCTCCTGCACCGCCGTCGAGGCCAGCGTCAATTATACAACAAAAATCGCGAAGCGCACCCTCACCGCCGCGCTGAAAATAAACAACCTGCTCAACCACGATTACAAAGTGAGCTGGTCAAACCACGCCGCGCCGATCAACTACGCCGCCTCCGTCAAACTGGTTTTCTGACCCGCCATGCCCGACCGTCCCGCGCCTCCCGCACCCTGCGCCCCTCCCGCGCCGCCCGCCCGTTCGCGGCGCCCCGGCAAAGATTTTGTCTGGGTGCTGCTCGCGCTGCTCTTCGCGGCGTCGTTTCTCAACTTCGTTGACCGGCAGACGCTTTCCTTTCTCAAGACCACGCTCGAAAAAGCCTTCGCGATGGACGACGCCGGCTACGCGCGCGTCGTGAATGTTTTTCTCGCCTGCTACGCCGCCGCCTACGTCGCGAGCGGCTGGGTGGTGGACCGCGCCGGGCCGCGCCGCGCGCTGGGCGTTTTTTGCACGCTCTGGTCGCTCGCCACCATCGGCTGCGGGCTGGTGCAATCCGTGGCCGGGCTGTGCCTCATGCGCGGCCTGCTCGGGCTGGCCGAGCCGGGACTGCAACCCGTGTCCATCCGCGTCGCCACCGCGTGGGCGCCGCCGGCGCGGCGCGGGCTTTTCATGAGCCTGTGCGGCATCGGCGGCAGCGTGGGCACGGTGGCTGCGCCGCCGCTCATTTACTGGCTCGCGGAAGTGTTTGGCTGGCGCGCGTCGTTCCTGTGGCCGGGCGTGGTCGGGCTGGTCATCGTCGCGCTGTGGCTGAGGCTTTACCGCGACCCGGAAGAACCGCCCTCGTCCACCGGCGGCGACGCGGTGGGGGCGCCGCCGCTGCCGTGGGGCGCGCTCTGGAAAACCAAGGCGCTGTGGGGCGTCGTGCTCTGCCGGCTCGTCACCGATCCGGTGTGGTATTTCTGCCTGTTCTGGCTGCCCGACTACCTCGAAAAAAGCAAGGGCTTCGCACGCGCGCAAATCGCCGGCGCGGGCTGGATTCCCTTCATCGCGGCGAGCGCCGGCGGCATCGCGGCCTCGGCGTTGTCCGACCGCGTGGCGGTGCGCGACCGCGTTGACCGGCTGCGCGGCCGCAAGCGCCTGCTCGCCGCCCTCTCCGCCGCCGGCGTGCTCTGCGCGCTGGTGCCGCGGCTGTCGTCGGCGCCGGCGATCATCGTGCTGTTTTGCGCGGTCACGGTGATCTGCGCATGCTGGTTTTCCATGCTCGCCCCGATTATCGCCGAGGTTTTCCCGCTCGGAAACATCGCCAGCGTGTATGGCATCGCCGGCACCGTCGGCGCGACCGGCGCCATCGTTTTCACCCACTTGCGGGGACAGATCGTTGACCCGCTCGTCATCGAACGGCTCTTTTATGCGATGGCATTTCTCCATCCCCTCGCCGCCGTCATCCTGTTCACCCTCGTGCGGCGGCCGAAGCAACTGCAAGCATAGCCGCCGGCACCGGCGGCGGCTGATTCACTGATGTTGCGCGGGGGCGTCCGTTCTCTTTCCTCTTTCCTCAAGAGGGAAAAAGGGGATGGGAGAAATGGGAGATATGGGAGCGATGGGAGAGAAAGAAGAAAGAGAAAGAGGAAAGAGGGGGGGACGGATGCTTCCGCGCAACATCAGTCAATAATCAGGTTTTCATTTTTGACCTGTCCCTTATTTTGCTGATTTTGACCCCGCATGCCATGCCTCCCACACCGCGTCGGTGAAGGGTCGCGGGCAGGACTTCGAGACCGTTTTCCCGCTGTTTGTTTCCGATGGCGGACAGCCGGCCCGGCTCCTGTCATCGCTTCCGGCTGGCCGGCATGACCGCGCCGCATCACATTCCGCGATGGAGCGTGTATTGCCCGCGGTAGCCGACGGGGGATTCCCCCGTGTGCACGGCAAACATCCGCATGAATGACGACAGCGACGCGTAACCGCTCCGGCGCGACACCTCGCTGAGCGACAAATCCGTCTGCCGCAGCAGCCGCCTCGCGTTCCGCAACCGCAACTCCACCAGGTAATCGTGCACCGTCCGTCCCACGTCGGCGCAAAACACCCGGTCCAGCGTGCGCCTCGGCAGGCCCGCCGCCGCCGCCACCTGGTCGGTGCCGATGGGGCGGTGCCATTCCGCGCGCATGAAACCGACCGCGCGCAACACCGCGGGCCGCGCCGCCGGCAGCCGGTCCGTCGAGACGCGGCTGACCACCTCCAGCGGCGCGACTTGCGTCCAACGCTCCTTCACTTTCTTTCCGCTCAGCAGCCGCTCCAGCGCCTCCGCCGCCGCGCGCCCGATTTCGCGCGCCGGCAGCGCCACGCTCGACAGCCGCGGCAGCGTCAGTTCGCAAATCAACTCGTCGTTGCCGATGCCGATCACCCCCACCTCGTCCGGCACGCGGATGCCCGCCCAGCGGCACGCCGCCAGCACGCGCTCGCCCATCTTGTCATCGTAGGCCAGCAACCCCGCCGGCTTCGGCAGCGCGCGCAGCCACCGCGAGAGCCGTTCGAGATACATCTCCCCGTCGCGCCGCCGCTCCGCGAACAGCCACGCCTGCCCGCCGTCGCCGGCCTGTCCCGCCAGATGCGCCGCGCGCGACTCCGACACCTGGCTGCCGGCCAGCCCCACGTAGCCGATGCGCTCGAAGCCCACCGCGCGCAGGTGCTCCGCCGCCATGCGCACCAGCGCGTCGTCGTCCACAAACACCGCCGCGTCCGCCAGGTCCAGGTGCCGCGCGCCCGTCTCCACGCACACCACGCCGCGCCGTTTCACCGTCTCCTGCAACCGCTGCGACCGGTCGAAAAACACCGCCCCGTCGAGTTCCAGCCCCCGCAGCCGCGCGATCTCGCCCGCGTTGTCCTGCCGGACCAGCCAAAGCCGCCAGCCCCGCTCCAGCGCGTATTGGTAGCAGCCGAGCAGCCGCTCGCGCCCCGGCCCGTCGCGGGTGTCGATGCACACCGCGATCCGCCACGCCCCGCCCGGTTTCCGCCGGGCGCGGGTCTGTTTTGGGGTCAGTATTTGCTTGCCGGCCATGCCCGGCAGCAGGCCGTTTTTCCCGCGCAAGGTCAATGGCCGAAATTAGCGCGCATTGGCTCATTTGAGCATTTGCCCGGGGCGCCGGCGCCGGCTATGGTTGCGGCCATGCCCCCGCCCAGGCACCATTTGCTTTTGTTCCTCGCCGCCACGCTGGCGCCGGCGCCTGCGTCCCTCGCGCCCGCCGCGCCGTCGCCGGCGGACGCGCCGTCGCCGGCGGACGCGCCGTCGCTCACCGTGCTCGATTGGCAAACCTGGCCGCGGCCCAACGTCGAACTCACCGCCGGCGCCGCCGGCATCGCCGCCTCCGGCGACGGCGCGCCTTCGCTCCGTCTCGCCGTCGCGCCGGGAAATGCCGCCGTCCTCACCATCCGCCCGCCTGCCGCCGCCGATTCCGCCCCCCGGCCCGCCGCGTGGGATTTCTCCGCTTATCGCGAAATCGCCGTCCCCGTGAAAAACCTCTCCGGCGGGCCGCTCACCGTCGCGCTCGAAATCCGCGACACCGGCACGCTCGCCAAACCGCCGCGCGTCCACCCGCGTTTTTACATGGCGCGCGCCTCGCTCCCAGCCGGCGGCGAAACCGTCTGGCTCGTCGTCCCGCTCGGCGCGAAAAAATCCGTCCCGCTCGACGCTGACCAATGGAATACCGGCAACACCGCCGCCGCCGCCGCCGCGCCGGCCGCCGCCGGCGCCGGCGATGCGAATGCCGCCGCCGCCCCCGTTGTCCGTCCGCTCGACGCCCTGTTCATTTCCCTCGCCAGCAAACCCGCCGATTTTTCGCGGCACGGCGCCGTTGACGCCTCCGCGCTCGCGCAAATCCAACTCCGTGCCGTCGCCGGCGCCGTCGGCGAAAAAACCGCCGCCGCCGCATCGCTCCTCGTCGGCCCCGTCACCGCCCGCGCCACGCCGGAGCCTTTCCGCGACTGGCCCGCCTCGCGCGTGTTCCCCCTGGTTGATGAATTTGGACAATACCGGCACCGGCAGTGGCCCGGAAAAATAAACACCGACGCCGATTTCGCCGCCCGCCTCGCCGACGAGGAGCGCGACCTCGCCGCCCACCCGCGCCCCGCCGGCTGGAACAAATTCGGCGGCTGGGCCGCCGGCCCGCGACTCCGCGCCACCGGATTTTTCCGCGTCGAAAAAATCAACGGCCGCTGGTGGTTCGTCGATCCCGAAGGCCGCCTCTTCTGGTCGCACGGCGTCGTCCGCGTTGACACCCTCATGCGCCTCGGCGGCATCTACCGCGGCACCCCGGTCACCGGCCGCGGGCACCTCTTCACATTGCCCGGAAAAAACTCGCCGCTCGGCGCGTTTTTCGGCACCGAACCCGCCTCCACGCGCGGCTGGTATCTCGGAAAACCAAACCACGAAATCTACGATTTCCTCGCCGCAAACCTCTTTCGCAAATACGGCGAAAATTACGGTGAACTTTACCGCGCCCGCGCCCTCCTCCGCCTCGAAAGCTGGGGCATGAACACCATCGCCAACTCCTCCGACCCGCAAATCTACCTCCGCCGGAAAACGCCCTACACCGCCATCGCCTACTCCGCCCCGATGGGCGCCCACGACTTCCGCGTCGAGGGCAGCGACGGCAACTGGGGCAAACTCCCCGACCCCTTCGACCCCGCCTGGCGCGCCCACCTCGACCGCGTCCTCCGCACCGACCTCCGCGACTCCCTCGGCGACCCCTGGTGCCTCGGTTTCTTCGTGGACAACGAACTCAAGTGGGGCGACCCCGCGCACGTCGCCGAATGCGTCCTCCGCTCCCCCGCGGGCCAGCACGCCAAACGCGCCCTGGTCGCCGCGATCCTCCGCAAAAAATACAACGACGACATCACCGCGCTCAACGCCGCCTGGCGCACCGCGCACGCCTCGTGGGACGCCCTCCTCGCCGGCGCCGGCGCCCCCGACAAAAAAATCCCCGCCGTGAAAACCGACCTCGAAGCCATGAGCGCGCGCTTCCTCGACGCCTACTACGGCGGCTGCCGCGCCGCCCTCCGCGCCGCCTCGCCCAACCACCTCTACCTCGGCGCCCGCGAATCCCACCCCGCCTGGTTCGTCACCCGCGCCGCCGCCCGCCACCTCGACGTCCTCTCGCAAAACATCTATTCCCCCGACCTTCGCCAGCTCCGCCTCGCCCCCGGCCTCGACCTGCCGGTGCTGATAGGCGAATTTCACTTCGGCGCGCTCGACCGCGGCCCGTTTTCCGCGACGCTCATCCCCGTCCCCGACCAGGCCGCCCGCGCCCTCGCCTACAAGGAATACGTCCGCAGCGCCCTCCTCCATCCCCTCGTCATCGGCGCCCACTGGCACCAATACTACGACCAGCCCGCCACCGGCCGCTTCGACGGCGAAAACTTCCAAAACGGCCTCCTCGACACCTGCGACACCCCCTACGCCGAAACAATACAAGCCATCCGCGAAACCGCCGCCGCATTATACGAAACCAGGGCAAACGCCGGCGCCGGCAATCATAAGCAATCCAAAAATTTCCCCGCCACCCGCCAGCCAACAACAATGCACACGCCATGAGTTTCATGTTCAACCCGCATCCTTACGACGACCCGGCCGCCGTAAATGAAATCAAACTTTCCGCCGAGATGGAAAATGCCATCGTCCGCGGCACCCGCAACGTCTCCGCCGCCCTCGCCAAAAAATTCGCGGACGCCCCCGCCGCCGGCGGCAGGCCGAAAATCGTCGCCCTCGACGGATACACCGGCGCCGAGTTTGACGACGTTCTCAACCAGACCATCCAGGCCCTCGCGCTCAAAAACATCCGCGCCGCCGTCATCAACGCCGCCGCCGAATTATACAAGCCCGCCGCCGAACTCGACGCCCAGTTCGCCGAAAACCTGCCGGACGACCGCGTGAAAGACCCCGTGCTCCTTTTCGGCAGACTTTTCCACGGCGGCATCACCGAACTCTTCGCCGCCGGCGCCGCCGCCCGCCTCCGCGAAAAAATAACAAACACCGCCGGCGCCGGCATCGTCTTCGTCGTCGGGCAGGGCGCCGCCGCCGCCCCGCTCCGCGACCTCTACGACACCATCCTCTGGTTCGACGTCACCCCGAAGCGCGCCATCCTCCGCGCCAAGGCCGGCCTCGTCGCCAACATCGGCGACGCCCGCCCGCGCCCGTTCAAGGAAACCATGCGCCGTTTTTATTATGTGGATTTCGAGGTCGCCGGCAAACTCCGCAAGGAACTCCTCGCCGGCGCCGGCGGCGCATGTGAATTCCTCTACATCGCCCGCTCCGGCCCCGCCGACTCGCAGGGCGACTGCACACTCCTCCCGCGCCCCGCGCTCGACGCCGTCTGCTCCGCGCTTGTTGAAAAACCATTCCGCTGCCGCCCCGTTTATCTGGAGGGGGTCTGGGGCGGCTCCTATGTTTCGCGCATTCGCAACCTTCCGCCCTCATTTACAAAACTGGCGTGGGTTTTCGATTTGATTCCGCTCGAAGTCAGCATCGTCGCGCAAACGCCCGCCGGGCAAATCGAGCTGCCCTATTTCACCCTCGTTCAAAAAGAGGGCCTTTCGCTCATGGGCGCCGAGGCCGTGGAACGCTTCGGCGGCTATTTCCCGATTCGCTTCAATTACGACGACACCTGGCACGCCAGCGGCAACATGTCCATACAAGTCCACCCGCCGCGCGAGTATTGCATGTCGCAAAACGGCGAGCACGGCCAGCAGGACGAAAGTTATTATGTTGTCGCCACCGGCCACGGCGCGAAAACCTACCTCGGCTTCCGCGAGGGCGTGACCAAGGAGCAATTTCTTGCCGCGGCGCGCCGCTCCGAAAAAGACAAAACGCCGCTCGACCACGACAACTATGTCAATTCAGTCCCCTCGCGCCCCGGCACCCAGCTCATCCTGCCCGGCGGCACCATCCACGCCTCCGGCCAGAACCAGGTCGTCCTCGAAATCGGCTCCCTCACCGTCGGCTCCTACACCTACAAATTATACGACTACCTCCGCGCCGACATTGACGGCGTCCCGCGCCCCATCCACACCCACCACGGCGCCAGCGTCCTCGACCCAGCGCGCACCGCCCCGCAAGTGGTCACCGAACTCGTGCCGGCGCCGAAATTGTTGCGCGGCGACGGCGACCCGCTGCATTGCTCGCAAAACGTCTCCGGCGGCAAAATCGCCGGCGACGGCTGGAGCGAATGGCTCGCCGGCGAAAATGAAAAAGTGTATTTCTCCCTGCGCCGGATCGAAATCGCCGCCGGCCGGTCCGCCCCCGACGACACCCGCGCCGGCAACCGCGAGCGCTTCCACGTCCTCGCCCTTGTTGACGGGGAGGAAATAATAATCGAATCCGCCGCCGACCCGTCCAAACGCTACCACGCGAAGTATCTGGACGTTGTCGTCGTCCCCGCCGGCATCGGTGAATACAAAATCCACAACATCGGCAGACAACCCGTCGTAGTCCACAAAACCCTCCTCAAATAAATAACAAACTGATGTTACGCAGCCGGCAGATTTTGGCAGGGCGGTCGCGCCGCGACCGCCGCGAGCCC
>JAITDF010000587.1 GCA_031282705.1 Opitutaceae bacterium
AAAGAGGAAAAAAGAACGATGGACGACGGACGGCGGACGGCGGACGAAAACGGACGTTTCCGCGTAACATCAGCCTGGTTTTTGTATTTCGCGACCTTTCGCGTCTTTTCGCGGTCGAAAACTGATTTCCCGAGGTTCCCATGAAGGCATTTGAAAAATGGATGCGGCGGCGGGCGGCGCGGCGGGCGGCGGCGGACGCGGCGGCGGCGTTTTTCGCGCGGTTGTCCGCCGGGCTGGCGATGGTGTTGCTCGCCGGCGTGGCGCCGGCGCCGGCGCAGGACACGGTGATGGTCCGCACCGACGGCGGGGTCGCGAAGATTTCCCTGGAGTCGGCCAGCCGGTCGTGGGACGGACGCGGTTTCCTGCCGGTGCTGGTGAAAATCGAAAACCACATGGAGCGCGCGGGCGAGTGGCAGGTCCGGTTCGAGGCCGTGGAGTCATCCTCGCATGGCGTGCGCACCGGCTCGTCCGGGCGGTTCGGGGTTTCCGCGCAGTCGGCGGGCGAGTCGGCCGTGTTTGTGCCCGGTTCCAAAAAATCCGAACGGGGCGCCTTCTTCTTCACGGAGGCCCGCGCCTCGGGGCCCGGCGTGGCGGGCGGGGGCGGGCGGCTCGCCGCCACCGGCTCCGTCCCGGTCATCGCGGTCACGCCCGCGCAGGAGCTTGCGGTGCGCGCGGCGATGGCGGGTTACGCCGGCGGGGGCAGCGCGGCGCTGGGCGCCGGCATCTCGCTCAACACCTGCGCGCCGGAGCGCTGGCCGGCGGACTGGCGCGTGTGGTCGCCGTTTGATTTCGTGGCGATGGGGGCGGACGAGTTTGACGCGCTCGACGGCGCGCGGCGCGCGGCGTTGCGCGAGTGGGTGGCGCTGGGCGGGACGCTCTGGCTGGTCCGGGAGGGGGGGCGCACGCGGCGGGCCGGGGCGCCCGGCACGGGCTTCATCATGACGGGCGGCGCGGAGAGCCTGGTCGCGGCCTGCCGCGCGAAGAAGGCCGAGCTGGAAAAACACACCCCGCATCACGGGCGCCGCCGCCACGGCGGCGGGCCCGGCGGCGGCGACGGGTCCGGCGAGTCCGCCGAGGAGCGCGACGCCTGGCTGCGCGGCCCGTGGAGCCGGCTCGCCACGCTGCTGGACAACGACGATTTCGAGGCATGGGAGGTCGAGCGCGCCACGCTGCTGCTGGTGCTGTTCCTGATCGCGTTCGGCATCGTGGTCGGGCCGGTGAACATTTATCTTTTCGCGCCGGAGCGCCGCCGCCACCGGCTGTTTCTCACCGTGCCGGCGCTCTCGGTGCTCGCGTCGGCGCTGCTCGGCGCGGTCATCGTGCTGGCCGACGGCTTCGGCGGCGCGGGCGCGCGGCGCGCGCTCGTCGTGCTCATGCCGGGGGAGAACAAGGCGGCGGTTTTCCAGCAGCAGGTCTCGCGCACGGGCGTGCTGGCCGGGAAGGCCTTCGCCATCGAGGACGACACGGCGCTGTCGCGCGAATTTCGCGACGGCGCCGCCGGCTCCATCCGCACGGGCCGCGGGGCCGGGCGGGCGGACGGCGCGTGGTTCGAGAGCCGCAAGCGCCAGGTGCACTCGCTCTGGCGCATCACGCCGACCCGCGCGCGGGTGGAGCTGGCCGCCGGGCGGGCCGGCGCGGCGCCGGCCGTGCTTTCGAGCCTGACGGCCGTGCTGAAAAACTTCACCTACATCGACGGCGCGGGCGAGGCCTGGGGCGTGGAGGAGCTCGCGCCGGGCCGGCGCACGCCGCTCGAAAAACTCATCCCGGGCGCGCTCGCCGCCCGGTTTGCCCGGAAGCTCAACCCGGACGGAATCGAGCGCGGCCATTTCTACGCGTGGGGCGGGGCGGGCGGGGCGGGCGCCCTCGCCCCGCTCGACACGCTCAAGTCAATCCGCTGGCAGGACGACACCGTCCTCTACACCGGCCGCGTGGAGGAGGCGCGCGGGCCGTGAGCGGCGCGGCGGCAACCCCGGGCGCCCCGCTCGTCGAGGCGCGGCGGCTCGCCCGCGCGTTCGGCGCGGTGCGCGCGGTGGACGGCGTGTCGTTCACGCTGGAGCGCGGCCAGGTCGCGGGCCTCATCGGCGCGAACGGCGCGGGCAAGACCACCACGATGCGCATCCTCGCCACGCTCGACCTGCCCGACTCCGGCAGCGTGCGCATCGGCGGCATCGACATCGTTGACCACCCGAACCTCGTGCGCCGCCGCATCGGCTGGATGCCCGACCACTTCACGCCCTACGGCGACACGACGGTGTTCGACTACCTCGACTTTTTCGCGCGCGCCCACGGCTGCCGCGGGGCCGAGCTGGAGCGGCAGGTGGCCGAGGTGATGGAGTTCACCGACCTCGCGCCGCTGCGCGACCGCCCCGCCCCGGCGCTCTCGAAGGGGCAGATGCAGCGCCTCTGCCTCGGGCGCACGCTGCTCAACGACCCGGAGTTTCTCATCCTCGACGAGCCCGCCGCCGGCCTCGACCCGAAGGCGCGCCTCGAATTCAAAAACCTCGTGCGCATCCTGCGCGCGCGCGGCAAGACCCTGCTCATCAGCTCGCACATCCTCTCCGAGCTTGGCGAGATGTGCGACACGCTCGTGTTCATGGACGCGGGCCGCGTCGTGCACCACGGCGACCAGGAGAGCCTGCGCCGCCGCGACGACCGGGGCGCGGCCGTATTCGACATCGTGATACACGGCGCGGGCGGCGCGGACGCGCTGGCCGCGTGGATGCAGACGCGCCCCGGCTGGCGGCTGGCCGGGGCGCGCCGCGACGGCGCGCGCGCGGAGTTCGCCTCGTCCGACCCCGCGGCCATCGCGGCCGAGCTGCGCCGGCTCGCGGCGGACCTGGAGGTGGTGGAATTCCGCCGCCAGGAGCGCCGGCTGGAGGAGGCGTTTGTGGACATGCTGCGCCGCCGGGAGGAAACCGGCGGCGGCGGCGGCGGCGGCGGCAGCAGCGGCGGCGGCAACGGTGATGGAAACGCCGATGGAAACGGCGATGGGAACGCCGATGGAAACGCCGCCGCCCGCGCGGGCGCCCGCGCCGTGCCGCCGCCGTTGCTGACG
>JAITDF010000595.1 GCA_031282705.1 Opitutaceae bacterium
ACAAATGAGGGGGCCGGCTGGCATGCCATTGCCACGATTGCGAAAGCAGCGCATAATCCAGTGGCCTTGGTTGAGTTGAAGGACGGGCGACTGGCCGCAATTTACGGCAGTCGCGAAACAAACACGAAGGGCATGTATGCCGTTTTGAGTTCCGATCGGGGGAAATCCTGGTCGTCTCCCATTGCACTGCGTGAAGACGCGCAAACGTGGGATTTTGGGTATCCACGGGCATTCCTGCGCCCGGACAATGTGGTTGTGGTCATATATTATTATGCAACAAAATCAAATCCCAGGCAGCATATCGCGGCCACCCTGTGGACTCCACCGGATATTATCGAGAAAGGGCAATGAGTTGACCCGGCTGTTAATAATCTTGGGAGCGTTGTCCGCCGCAACGCTTTGCACCGCCGAAGTGCGCTTTTCGTCGTTTTTCAGCGACGGCGCGGTGCTACAACGCGACATGCCCGTGCCGGTATGGGGGGCGGCGGATCCGGGCGGGAAAATCGAGGTCCTGTTTCGCGGACAAACGGTCGCGACGACGGCGGACGACGTGGGCCGCTGGCGGGTGACGCTTGGCCCGTTAAGCGCCTCGGCGGAACCCGCCGAGTTGATTGTGCGCGACGGAGCCGGCACGGTGGTGGCGGGGAATGTCCTTGTCGGGGATGTCTGGCTGTGTTCGGGCCAGTCCAACATGGCAATGCCGGTCAGGGATGCCAGGGATGCAAAAACGGAAATGGCCGCGGCGGCTTTTCCTCAGATAAGGCAGTTTTATATACCGCGGGCGGCATCCGAAACGCCACTGGCGGACGCGCGCGGTGCATGGGCCGTTTGCGGCCCCGGCACGGTTGCTGATTTCTCGGCGGCCGCTTATTATTTTGGACGGGAACTGCATCAACGCCTGGGGGTGCCGGTCGGCCTGATTAACAGCAGCCGCGGCGCCACGCAGATTGAGTCATGGATGAGCGAGGAATCATTGCGCGCGGACCCGGCGTTTGCCCCGGTGTTCGCGCGATGGCAAAAACGTCTGGATTTGATTCCTGCCCGCATGCAGGCATACGAGGAAGCCATGCTGCGTTGGGAAGAAGGTGCGCGCCGGGCGCGGGAGCAGGGACTGGCTTACAAGCGGCCCAGGCCGAAAAAGCCGGATGCAACGGAAATACGCTGGAGGCCGGCCGGATTATATAATGCGATGATACATCCGGTCACGCCGGCCTCCATCCGCGGCGTAATCTGGTATCAGGGCGAGACAAACTCCGTGAGGCATGCCGAATACGCCCCTTTGTTCAAAACCATGATAACGCAGTGGCGCGCGGCCTTCCGGCAGCCCGGCCTGCCTTTTTATTATGTGCAACTGGCGAACACCGTGCGGAAACACGACCCCACCGGGGAGGAATTCGCCTTCCTGCGCGAGGCGCAGCGCGCCGCGCTGCAACTCCCCGGCACGGGCATGGTGGTGACAGTCGATATTGGCGATAACAACATTCATCCTGCCAACAAGCAGGACGTGGGCCGGAGACTTGCCAGCGTCGCGCTGGCCAAAACATACGGGTGGCAGGAAGAGTATTCCGGGCCGCTGTTCAAGAAGGCGGAAAGGCTCGGGCGCGAGTTTCATCTACAATTTTCCCATGCACATGGCTTGCGTTTTTCTCCGGGGCGGACGGGGAAGGGGTTTGAAATGGCGGACGCCTCGTTGAATTTTGTGGAGGCGGACGCCCGCATCGAGGGGGAGATGATTATTGTCTCGTCCCCGCAAATTGGCGAGCCGCGCGCGGTCCGGTATGCGTGGGGAAACGCCCCTGTCGCATCGCTTTTCAACGCCGGGCGCCTGCCGGCGTCGCCCTTTTTGCATGTGGAAGATGCCGGCCAATGAACGGGAGTGAAAATGAAAATATGAAAAGAAAATTATTTCCAAATAGCGGGGCACGGCGGCGGGCGGTCTGCCTGTTGCTGGCCTTCGGCGGGATTCTCGCGGCGGCGGCGGACGAAATCCGGCATGTCATGGTTTATGAACAGCCGGGGGACTTTGCGGGCTGGCCGGCCAACGGCGGGTTTTGGTCATGGGGAAACGAACTGCTGGTTTGCTACGACTTGGGCGCCCACAAGCCGCGCGAGGGCAACCATGCCTTCGACCCCGACGTCCCCATGCGCTGTGTTTTTTCCCGCAGCCTTGACGGCGGGGAGACTTGGGCGATGGAGGAGCACGCGAACGTTCCGCTGCCGACCGCGATAAGCGATGGGGATTATATACCAAAACCGGACTCCATTGATTTCACCGGCGATGGATTCGCCATGAAGTTTCGCGATGCCGTCATGTGGTTGAGCGACAACCGGGGGAGGAGCTGGACAGGGCCGTTGCGGACATCCAACCAGAAGGATTTTGTGTTGCTCAACCGCACCAATTACATAGTCACGGGCGGCTCCAGCGCAATGGTGTTCATGACCGTGCGGGAGAAATTAAAGGAGGGGCAGGTGAGGAACCGGCACCGCTCATGGGCATGGCGGACCCGGGATGCGGGAAAAACATTCGGGCGCATCGCATTGCTCGGGGAGGCCGAAAAGTTTGACGAAGTATCCCCGGAATATGACGCGTATTCCATCATGCCGTCCGCGCTGCGCCTCGGGGAGGGGCATTACATCTGCGCCGTCCGGGAACTGATACGGACGGACAAGTGGATCCGGATATATGAATCCACGGATTCATGCCAGACGTGGACCGTGCTCGCCGACATTGCCCAGGGGGCGCACAATCCCGCCGCGCTTGCCGCCCTCGCCGACGGGCGCGTGGTCGCGGTGTATGGCTCCCGGGAAAACAGCCCCAGGGGAATTTTCGCGAGAACAAGCGGGGACGGCGGGAGGACTTGGGGCGCCGGGCTGGCGCTGCGCAGTGACGCGGCGAGTTGGGACTTCGGCTATCCCGTCGCCACGGTCAGGCCCGACGGCGTGGTTGTCGCGATCTATTATATGTCAACGGCGGAAACGCCGCATCAACACATTGCCGCCACGCTTTGGAAACCCGCCTATGCAAAGCCCGAAATCCACGGCATTGAGCCGTCGATTGTCACTCCAGGCACCACCGTGGTGATTACGGGGAAAAACCTGCATTATGTCACAAGTGTGCGGTTCGCGGGTGCGGAGGCCGTGGTTTTGGAAAGCGCCGGCACCGGCGGCCAAGTCACGGTTTTGGCACCCGATTCCCTTCCGACCCAAGGTGGCGAGGTGCGTGTGGTGGCCGCCGGGGGGGAGGCCGGCGGGGCGCGCTTCACCCTGGCACCGTCCCTCCGGCCTGATGACAATGCCGGAAACAAAGTTTCCCGGAAGCCGGCCGCCAAGGGCGGCGGCGCGCCAGCTGGCATTTGGTTTTTTGCATTGATGATGCTTCTGTGCGCCCGCCTGCTCAAGCGGAACCCCGGATTGGAGAAAACGGCATGAATAATCAAGGCGGTATGAAAACCGGTCCATGCCGCGGAAATGGCGGTCACGCGCCGGCGGTTGTCATGGCATTTTGCGTCCTTCTCTGGCACTTGCCGCCGTTGCATGCAAAGGACGGCGTCGAGCACGTGATTGTCTATAAGGAGGAGGGCCGGTTTGCCGGCTGGCCGGCCAACGGCGGATTCTGGGCGTGGGGCGACGAGTTGCTTGTGTGTTTCGATATTGGCAGCCACAAGCCGCGCGCGAACAACCACGCCTTCGACCCGGCCGTCCCGATGCGCTGCGGCTTTGCGCGCAGCACGGACGGAGGGGCGACGTGGGCCTGCGAGGAGCACGCAAACGTGCGCTCCCCCGGCGAAATCGAAAAGGGGGATTATATTGAAAAACCGGGAGGATTTGATTTTTTCGCGCCGGGCTTTGCGATGAAGTTCCGCGACGCGGCGATGTGGACGTCGGAAAATCGCGGGCGCGACTGGCAGGGGCCGTTCCAGACCTCGCGCCAGAAGGACTGGATATTCCTGGCGCGCACCAGTTATATCGTCACGGACGCCGATTCCGCCTTCATATTCATGACCGCGCGGGAAAAACAGAAGGACGAAAAAACGAGAAAACGCAACC